>CALXFB010000034.1 GCA_944387475.1 uncultured Clostridia bacterium | reverse complement strand
AATAGTGTTGAAAGCAATAGCATTTAAAGGATTAGAAAAAAAGATAAAAAAATTGCCCACATTTACTTGACACATACCCCGTCCCTTTTTGTCTCAAAAGCACTTGACATATTAAAAATAAAGCAATAAAATAACAAGGTAGAATATAAGAAAAAGAAATAAAGATAGGAGGAATTATTATGTTAGTTACAACAAAGGATATGTTTGAAAAATCAATGAAAGAGGGTTTTGCAATAGGAGCATTTAATGTAAACAATATGGAAATAATACAAGGGATTGTAGATGCAGCAGCAGAAGCTAAATCACCAGTTATATTACAAGCATCTTCAAGTGCTATAAAATATGCAAGAATAGGATATTTAATGAAAATGATAGATGCAGCAGTAGAAGAACACCCAGAAGTTCCAATTGCTATTCATTTAGACCATGGAGCAGATTTTGAAACAGCTAAAATGTGTATTGATAATGGTTTTACATCTGTTATGATAGATGGTTCTAAATATGATTTTGAAGAAAATGTAAGACTTACAAAACAAGTTGTAGATTATGCTCATTCAAAAGGAGTTGTAGTAGAAGCTGAACTTGGAAAATTAGCAGGGATAGAAGACGATGTAAATGTAGATGCTTCAGATGCTATGTATACAGACCCAAGCCAAGCTGAAGAGTTCGTTAAAAGAACAGGTTGTGATTCTTTAGCAATTGCAATTGGTACAAGCCATGGAGCTTATAAATTTAAAGGAGATGCTAAACTTAGATTTGATATTTTAAAAGAAATTAAAGAAAGAATACCAAATACTCCAATAGTATTACATGGTGCTTCAACAGTTGTTCCTGAATTTGTTGATATGTGTAATAAATATGGAGGAAACATTCCAGGAGCAAAAGGCGTACCAGATGAAATGCTACATGAAGCAAGTGTATCAGGTGTTTCTAAAATAAATGTTGATACAGATTTAAGATTAGCAATGACAGCTGGAATAAGAAAAGTATTTGTTGAAGAACCAAGTGCATTTGATCCAAGAAAATATTTAGGAGAAGCAAGAGAAATGATAAAAGAAATTGTAAAACATAAAATGATAGATGTTTTTGGTTCAAGTAATAAAATATAATAAAAATTAAAAATAACAATTAGAAATAAAAAAATAATAAAGAAAAATACAAAGGAATAAAATTATCCTCTGTATTTTTCTTTCATTGCTTGATTTATTTTCTTTAAAGCATCTTTTTTGGCTAAATCTTCACGTTTATCATATAATTTTTTACCTTTTCCAATTCCAAGTTCTAATTTAACAAGACTACCTTTGAAGTACAGACTAATTGGAATTAAGCTATATCCTTTTTGTTTTGTTAAACCAATTAATTTGTTGATTTCTCTTTTATTTAACAGAAGTTTTCTATCACGAAGGGGATCTTTATTAAAGATATTTCCGTGTTCATATGGACTAATATGCAGACCAATTACAAAAACTTCTCCGTTTTTTTATTATTGCATAACTATCTTTTAAATTTACTTTTCCGCTTCTAATTGATTTTATTTCTGTACCTGAAAGTACAATTCCGGTTTCAAATTTGTCTTCAATATTATAATTATGATATGCAGTTGGATTTTTTGCTATTAATTTTGTATTCATATATTTTTCTCCCAGTTCTAAATATTTTGTATAATAAATTATTTTGTAAAATGAATTATATTATAATACAGATATTATAACATAAATATGGAAATAATGCACCTTAAAATTAAAAAATTTTAAAGTGCATAAATTTAATATTAAAATATTTGTATTATATTTTTTCCTAGTTAAAACCTGTCACTGTCATCATATTTAGAAGTACGAAGTTGATTTGAATAATACCATACTAGTGCAACAATTGCAATTGTCGCAATTCCCATGATTAACCAAGTCCATGTATTTGCTGTCATTCCCATGAAAGTTGCAGGGGAAGTATCTGTAGCTGTTCTAGTGGCAGTATAACCATTATTATCTGAATTACGAGTAGAAGAAGACATTGTATTAGAAACAGAATTAGTCATTCCTCTGGCACCATTTTCCATATCTCCTGTTACATTTTTAGCAGTATTAGAAACTCCACCTGCAGCATTTTCAATCATGTTTTCAGCACCACCAACTGCATTTCTTACACCATTTGTAGCATCTTCTAACATATTTGTAGCATCATTTGCTAAAGAAAAACTAAATGTACAGAAAATTGCTAAAAATAGAATACATGTACTAATTATAAATTTTTTAGACATAAAAATTCCTCCTATAAAAATATTACAATATTTTCCATAATAGAAATATGAAAAATAAATTATAATATTAGTATTAAAAATTTTTAATAAAATATACATAGAAAATAAAAAAATAAGAGCTTAAGTAAATAAAGCTCTTAAATAAAATATAAAATATAAATAAAAAATTTCAATTTTAAAATTTTAACCATTTAATCTAATCAAAATTGCAATAGCAAGTAAAATAAGTAAAACTCCAACTACAATTAAAACAATATTTATAATACCAGATATTCCTAAATCACCTTCAGATTGTGCATTTGTAACAGTTGTAGTTCCAGTAGAACCAGAAGCTGAATTTGCTGTAGTACTTGAATTACCAGAAGTTGATGAATTAGAACGACTTGAATTAGCACTACTACGATTTGAAGATGAATTATTTATATTATTACTTGTATTACTATCTGATGAATTAGTATTAGAAGTATTTGATGAAGTTTCTTCATCATCTTGAGTTGTATTTAAATCTGCATTTTCATTTGTATCATCACTAGTATTTGAAGACATATTTGTTGTTAAATCAGTACTTAAGTTTAAATCAACTGCATAACTACTATTTACTAAAAATATTGTGCTAACTAATATTAGAGTTAATATTATAAATTTTATTTTTGTTAATTTGTACATATCAAATAAACCTCCTAAATGAAATAGAAAATATTTCATATCTTTTGTTTTTACAAAATATATAATATCATAAACACAAAAAACTGTCTAGTAAAATTTGTAAAATTTTAAAATAAAATGAAAAATACTTTAAAAATTATGTAAAACATGGTAAAATAATTAAGAAATCTTTTTTATTATCAAGCAATAACTGAAGCTTGGGAAGGACAGTAAGAAGAAAACAACAGATAGTAGAAAGGAATTATTATGTGGGAACTGACAGAAATTGAAGGAATTAATTTTGGGATATATCCCGGAGATGTGTTCTATTTTGACATGGAAAAAATAAAACAAAATACTTGTGTTGTAAAAAAGGAAGAAAATGGATGTGAGGACATTACATATACAACAGGGGAAATAGGAGATAAACTAAAAATCACTTATGTGGGATTTGAAGCAGTAGGCTTTCAAAAAGCAGAAATGGTATTTTTTGCAGAGCCAATATTTGATGTACCACTTTTTGGTGCAAGAGGAGTGAGAAATTCAATCAATATTTTAGATAAAATTTCAAGACTATTTCTGGCTCCAGGTATGCTTCATGCAAGGTCTATTGGATTGGACGACTATATAAATATTAGAATTCCAGGAGGTAAATTAGCAATAGATGAAACAAAAAAATATATATACAAAAAAGGTGATTGTTCTCCACAAAGTTTTATTTTAGGAATGCCTGAAATAGAAGGAAAGACAGAAGTTGATACATCAGCATTTCTAACCTTTGTAAACATTTTGGAAGAAGAAAAAAATATCTTTACACCAAAAGAGCATTGGCTTGCAACTAGTTTTTGCCAAGTTAGTGAAAATTATGCAGAATTCGGAGTAGAGTGTGCAGAACATCACATTGTTGTATGTAATAACAATTGTGAAGCATTGTTTAATACAAAAGGTGAAGAAAAAGGCTTTTCAATGCCTATAAGACCTGTTCTATATATAGATTCAAGATTCCTTCTTAATTATCTTGATATTGATGAAAGTCCAACAAAGAAGATGGAAATATGTGCTGAAATATTAGGTGTTGGACAAATTATTAGATTAGATTATTTACCTGCATAATATTTTTTAAAAGAGGTTCTTATTAGAGCCTCTTTTTCAAATTTTTAATTTTTTTCAATTTTCTTGACTTTATAAATAATAATATTGTATTATTTTGTCATGTAAAGAAAAGGAGAAAAAGATGGAATTAGTAGTAAAAGATTTAAAAAAGAAATTTGATAAAAAAGAAGTATTAAAAGGGCTAAATTTTAAATTTGAAAAAGGAAAAATATATGGGTTGCTAGGAAGAAATGGAGCAGGAAAAACCACATTTTTTAATTGCTTAAATAAAGATATAGAAATAGATAGTGGAGAATTTTATATAGAGGAAAATAATATAAAAAGAAAAATACAACCAGAAGATATAGGATATGTATTATCAACACCAGTTGTACCAGAATTTTTAACAGGAAGAGAGTTTTTAAAATTTTTCCTAGATATAAACAAAGATAAAATAAAAAATCTAAAAACAATAGATGAATATTTTGACTTTATGAAAATAGAAAAAGAAGATAGAGATAAACTATTAAAAGACTATTCACATGGTATGAAAAATAAAATGCAAATGCTTGTAAATATAATAGCAAGTTCAGCAGTATTATTATTAGATGAACCATTAACATCATTTGATGTAGTAGTTGCAGAAGAAATGAAGCAAATGCTTAAAGATATAAAAAAAGACCATGTAATAATATTTTCAACACATATAATGGAATTAGCACTTGACTTATGTGGTGAAATAGTAATTTTAAACAAAGGATATTTAGAAAAAATAAATATGAATGAAATAAATAAAGAAGAAACAAAAGAAAGAATAATACAAAGTTTAAAGGAGGAGCAAAATGTTTAAATCATTTATCCTATCTTATAAACTAAAAAACACATATAGAGTAAATAGTATAATATATTCAATAAAACAATTACCATTAATAGGCAAAAAACTTCCAACATCATTATATGCAAATAAAGGGTTAAAAATCTTTGGAAATATAATAAGTACAATTTTAGAAATACTAAATATATTTTTAGGAAAAGCACTTTATATATTATTAATGATAATAGCAATATTGGGAATCTATGAAAATGGAAACAATGCAAATAACTTTATTAATATATTTACATTTTTAAGTATAGCAGGAGGAATGTTAAATACATATATGTTCAATCCAACAAAAGATAAATATTATGCAATTGTTTTAATGAATATGGATGCAAAAAAATACACCTTATCAAATTATTATTATGCAATGCTAAAATTAATTATAGGACTTCTACCATTTACAATAATATTTGGAATGTTAAATGGTATATCAATATTTGCATGTATTTTAATGCCTATTTTTGTGATATTTATAAAAACAATATATAATAGCTATATTTTATATGACTATAATAAAAATGGAAAAATAAAAAATGAAAACACACCAACTAAAGGAATATGGCTTTTAATTGCAATTTTTGTAATATTAGCATATGGATTACCAGCTTTAAATTTCACAATAACAGAAAATATATTTTACATATTGTTTGTAATAACAGCTATATTTGGAATAATTGCATTTAGATATATAGCAAGATTTAAAGAATATAAAAAAGCATATAAAAGTCTACTTACACCTGAAATTATAAATATGGCACAAAAACAACTAAGTGGAGAAGTAGTACAAAATAACACATTAAAACAAATAGAATTAGAAAAAGGAATAACAAGTAATAAAACAGGATTTGCGTATTTCCATGACCTATTTGTAAAAAGACACAAAAAAATACTTATGAAATCAGCAAAAAAGACAGCAATAATTATAAGTATAATATTTTTAGGATTAATTATACTAACATATACAAATATAGATGTAAAAACAAGAATAAATGAATTATTAATGACAATGCTTCCATGGTTTGTATTTGTAATGTATATGATAAATAGGGGAACAGTAGTAACACAAAGTATGTTTATGAATTGTGACCATAGTATGCTAACATATAGATTTTATAAAACACCAAAAGTAATACTTGCATTATTTAAAGAAAGACTAAAAACACTAATAAAAATAAACTTATTACCAGCAATAGTAATATCAATAGGATTACCAATTTTACTATATATAACAGGAGGAACTAATAATTATATAAATTATATGATATTATTTGTATCAATATTAGCAATGAGCATATTCTTCTCAGTACATTACTTAGTTATGTACTATTTACTACAGCCTTATAATGTAAATATAGAAATGAAAAGTAGTACATATAGTGTAGTACAATGGGTTACGTATTTAGTATGTTATATGTTTATGCAAATGAAATTACCAACATTATATTTTGGAATAGCAACAGTTGTATTTTGCGTATTATATTCAGCAATAGCATTAGTATTGGTATATAAATATGCACCTAGAACATTTAAATTAAGGATATAAAAAATATAAGAAAGGGGAAAACAAAAAATGATAAAAGTAGATAATGTAAAAAAGAAATTTGTACGTTATAAAAATAAAAAAGAAAAAGAAGAATTTTATGCAGATAACGGAATAAGTTTTGATGCAAAAGATGGGGAAATAATAGGAATATTAGGCCCTAATGGAGCAGGAAAAACAACACTTTTAAGAATGATTGCAGGGATATTAGAACCAACAGAAGGAAATATAACATTTGATAATATGAATTATAAAAATAATGAAATAGAAATAAAGAAAAATTTAGCTTATTTATCAGGAAATACAAAATTATATGATACATTATCATGTTATGAATTATTAAAAATGTGTGCAGATATTTATGGTGTAGAAGAAAAGAAAACTGAAGAAAGAATAAAAGAAATATCTAAAACATTAAATATAGAAGGATTTTTGTATAATAAAATAGGAAGTCTATCAACTGGACAAACACAAAAAGTAAATATAGCAAGATGTATGGTGCATAATCCAAAATATTATATATTAGATGAAGCAACAACAGGGTTAGATATAATATCAAGTCAAATTATATTAAACTTTATAAAAGAAGAAAAGAAAAAGAACAAAACAATTATATATTCAACACATTATATGGAAGAAGCAGAAAATATATGTGATAGAGTAATAATGATAAATAAAGGAATTGTAATTACAGAAGGAACACCAGAAGAAATAAAAAATAAAACAAAAACAACAAATTTGCGTGATGCATTTTTCTCTATGATAGGAGGTGGCTTAGATGAAGAATAATATGTTAAATATATTGAAAAAAGAATTAAGAGAACTATTTAGAGATAAAAAGTCACTAGTAATGATGCTTGTAATTCCAATATTTATACCACTTTTAGTAATAGGAATGTCAGCATTATTTGAAATGCAAGTAAATAAAGATGTAGAAGAATATAACAAAATAGGATTTACATATGAATTATCACAAGAAGAACAAGAAATAGCTAAAAATATGAATATAGAAATAATAAAAGGAACAGAAGACGAGTTAAAAGAAAAATATAATAATGGAGAAGTTAATTTATATGTAACAAAAGAAAATAATAAATATATATTAAATACAGGAACAAGTGATAATGATACATATGCAGTAAATCTAATGAAAAGCTATTATGAGACTTTAAAAGGATATTTACAAGCAGATTATTTAAATAGTAATAATATAGACCCACAAGAAGTATTAAATATAATTTCAGTAGAAGAAAATATATTTGAAGAAGATAATTATTTTACAAACTATATTAAAAACTATGCATTTTTATTTATAATAATGGCAATTACAGTTTCTGCAACATATCCAGCAACAGACACAACAGCAGGAGAAAAGGAAAGAGGAACTTTAGAAACTTTACTTACATTTCCAATAAAAAGCAAAGATATAATAGTAGGAAAATTTTTAGGAGTATCAATATCATCAATTATAACAGGTATAATTAGTTTGATTTTAGCAATAATATCACTTTTAGTTGCTGGAAATATGTTTAGTATATATGAAGGGATAGATATAATGTTTTCAGGAACAAGTTTAATATTTGCAATTGTAGTAATAATTGCATACTCATTATTTATTAGTGGACTATGTATATCTATTGCAAGTACATCAAAAACATTTAAAGAAGCTCAAAGTGCTCTAACACCACTTACATTTATATCATTCTTCCCAGGAATGATAGCATTTATGGTAGGTATAGAGACAACACCAATACTTTCAATAATTCCATTTTTAAACTTTACTTTATTATTTACTGATATAAGTAATGGAAATGTAAATGCTTTAAATATATTATTAATGGCAATATCTACAGTTATTTATATAACAATTGTATTAAGATATATAATAAAACAATATAAACCAGAGGTTGTTTTAGGAGCAGGAAGAAAAAATGACTAAAAATAATTTTAAAAATTTTAGAGACGGAGAAAAATGCCGTCTCTTTATTAAACATAACTTTCAATAAACAAGATTTTAGCAATAAAAGGAGTTATTTCATCTATATTGTACCAACCAGAAGATTTAGAATCGTTTTTACCTCCATTAGGATTAGAAACATAAACATTATTATTGTTATCACAAGCAAGAAGAACAAGGTAATGTGAAGCAGTAGTCCATCTGCTGTTGTGAGGTTTATTCCATACACAAACAAGAATAGGCCTATTTGTCTGTAAATGTTCTAAAATATAATTATCAGAAAAATAAGATGTATCATATAAAAAATCAGAATTTTCTATATTATAATAATTTTTTAAAACATTACCCATATCATTACCATCAAGGACAGGATAAAATTCTTTTCTTAAATCTTCAGGAGTAATATTTTTATTATATCCGCTGGCAATAATAGCAATAGAAGTAATACCACAGCCATTTTCTTCCATAGTACCACCCCAATAGCTATTTTGTGACCAAGATGAATTACCATTTTGTTTAAATTCTTTATATATTTTCTTATTTTTTTCAACAGTTGTAAAAGTTGTAAAATAGCCATCTTTACCAGAAACAATTTCTTGGCCAATGCCATCATAATTAGAGTTTTCAGATTTAGAAATGTTAGTAAAATTATATGTAATATCATTTATTAAAGTATAATTTAAAGTATAAAAAATGTAAGCTAAAATAAAAATAATAATTATAAGTAAAATAAATTTAAAATTGATTTTCTTCTTTCTATTTAGTCTTCTTCTATTATTCACAAAAATCACCTCAAAATATTTATAACAAAAAAATGAAAAAAATTTTTAAAGAAAAAATAAAGAAATTCTTAAAATTTTCTTACAATTAAAATTAAAAGATAAAAAGATAAAAAATATGTGTTATAATCTTTTTTGGAGGGTGTTATGGATATATTAATTTTAGATGATGAAAAAGAAATAGCAGATTTAGTAGAGGTATATTTAAAAAATGAAAACTATAATGTATATAAATTTTATAATTCTATAGATGCAATAAAATGTATTGATAATAAAAAAATAGATATGGCAATATTAGATATAATGGTTAGCGGAAAAAATGGGTTTCAAATATGTAAATATATACGTGATAAAGGGTTAAAATTTCCAATAATAATGTTAACTGCAAAAATTGAAGATAATGATAAAATAAAAGGACTAACTGTCCGGAGCAGATGATTATATAACAAAACCATTTAATCCATTAGAATTAGTGGCAAGAGTAAAATCACAATTAAGAAGATATACATTATATAACGAAGGAGAAAATAAAAAAGATTTAATAGAAATAAATGGACTTACAATAGATAAAACTGAGCATAAATGTACTCTTTATGATGAAAAAATAGATTTAACACCACTTGAGTTTGATATATTATTATATTTAGCAAATAATAGAGGAAAAGTAATAAGTTCTGAAAAATTATTTGAAGAAGTATGGAAAGAAAAGTATTTTGATAGTAATAATACTGTTATGGTACATATAAGAAGAATAAGAGAAAAATTAAAAGAAGACACTAAAAAACCTAAATTTATAAAAACAGTATGGGGAGTAGGATATAAATTAGAATAGGAGGATATTTTGGAAGTAAAAGAATTAACAAAAAAGAAAATAAAATTATTTATATCATTATTAGGAAATTTAGTAATTGCAACAATTATATCAATTATAATATATTTTATACTTGCACTATTTTTTGAGAGTAGTTTGTCTGAGATGGTTTATAGATTAAATTATGATTTATATAGTTGGATAGTTTATAATAGAGATATAGTTGTTTATGTGTATATTGGAATGGTTTTAGCGGTTATTATCTATAAATTTATATCAAAATATGTAAACAGTATAAATGAAGTATATAAATCATTAGACTTGATATTAAAAGAAGATAATGAAACAATAAAACTTCCTAGTGAAGTAAATGAGTTTTCTGAAAAATTAAATGATATAAAATATGATTATATATTAAATAAGAAAAATGCAAAAGAAGCGGAAGAAAAGAAAAATGATTTAATAATGTATATGGCACATGACTTGAAAACGCCACTTACATCTACTATTGGCTATTTGACACTTCTTACTGATGAAAAAGAAATACCAAAAAATTTACAAGAAAAATATATGAAAATAGCTTTAGATAAAGCATTAAGAGTAGAAGATTTAACTAACCAATTTTTTGATATAACAAGATATAATTTAAGTAATATACAAATAAATAGAAAAGAAATAAATTTAGGTTATTTATTAGAACAATTAATAGATGAATGTTATCCTATGCTTGAGGAAAGAAATTTAAAATGTGAATTAATAGCAAAAGAGAAAATAAAATATTTAGGAGATGGAGATAAGCTAGCAAGAGCTTTTGGGAATTTATTAAAAAATGCTATAAATTATAGTTATGAAAATACAACAATTAAAATAGAATTAAAAAAAGAAAATGAAAATATTTTAATATCTTTTAAAAACAAGGGAGAAAAAATCCCAGAATATAAATTAGACAAAATATTTGAAAAATTTTATAGAGGTGATACCTCAAGAACAAGTTCAACAGGAGGATCAGGGCTTGGACTTGCAATTACAAAAGAAATAATAGAATTACATGGAGGAAAAATCACAGTAAAAAATGATGATGAATATATTGAATTTGATATTTTAATATAAATAAACCCCTCTAAAAGAGGGGCAATTTTTTTGGGGTTAATAAACACCAAAATGTGCTATTAGAAAGGAGCCTGCCTCGAAGGTACGTATAGATTGTAAGGTGATACCCAATAAATAGGAAAATTACAATCTTTTAAAAATTCGGTTTCACTTTTAATAAGCTCTTTAATACTTTTAAGCACAGTTTCCATAGAAGATGTTTTACTAATGAAAACCTCCTTTTCTACATATCTTACACTAATTCCTTTAAAGAAAGTTGAGTATGAGCAACGATATATATCATATAAAGTGCTGCTAAAGTTAGAACCTTCCTCAAAACATCCAAAAATAACTTTTGCAAACTCTTCTTCTTTATCTATAAAATCAGAAGTAAATATAATAGTTGCAATACCATCGCAAAAACTTTCTACAAAAAGCCTATGTCTGTTTTCAGTAACCAAAAGAAAACTTTGGTTAAAAATGCGAGATGCATGAACATTAGTAGGCATTATTAGTCCTTTCTATTTAGTAAATATCATTTTTCCTACAATAGTATATAATAAATTAACATAAAAATCAAATTCTTTTCTATTTTACAAAAAATTTCTTGTTATAATTATATTCAAGTAGTATAATATAATTGTTTAAGAAAAATTTTGGAGGCATAAAATGAAAAGTATTTTAAAAATAATATCAATATTAGTTATAATAATGTTAATAATTCCAATAAGTTTACCAATTGTATCAAATGCATATGAAATAGAAGCTCAAGAAGTAGATGCTGGAGAAGGAACACTTACAGTTAGCGTAAAAAGAGATGAAATAAATAGAGAGCAAATAAATATAATAGCAACAGACACAACCTATAATATAGAAGAGATAAAATATGTACATAAAAGAATAGAAAAAGAAGATATTAGTTATTTTGAAGAAGATAATGAAGATGTATATGAATTGGCAATTTCACCATCTAAAAATATAGAAACATCTTTTATGATGGATGGGTATGGAACATATACTGTTTATGTTAAAAATTCATATGGAAATAGATATTTAAGTAGAATAACAATACATGACCCAGAAGATTTACCAGATTTAACATTAATAAAAGATGGAGAAGAGCCATTATCTTTTACAATACAGGCAATTTCTGAAAATAGTACAATATCAGAAATAAAGATTGCAAAAGTAGAAGATATAAATCAAGATATAGATTTTAGCATAGAAGGAACAAATATTGATTTTGTAAAAAGCAATAATGTAAATATAAAATACACTGTTTCTGAAGAAGGTTTATATAAAGTATATGTAGAAGATGAAAATGGTGGGAAGGTAACAAAGCAAATATTTTTATCTAAAGAAGGTAATACACCAATAGAGGTTTCTATTTCAGATTTAGGAAATAGAAAAGTAAGTTTAAATGCAACAGATAGTATTTGTGATATTACAAAAATAAAAGTTGCAAAAGCATCTCAAATATCAGATTTTGATGATTTTGAAACAAATGGTGAAGAAATTTCATTTACAAAAGGAAAAGAAGTAAATGTAGAATATACAGCACCTGAAGATGGTACATATAAATTTTTAATAGAAGACGAATTAGGCTATAGGAAAATGACAGAAAAAAGGATTATAGAAGGTAAAAATGCAATTGATGTAATAATTAGCCAAGATGAAGAAAATAGTAATATAGTAAATATATCAGTAACAGATACAGTTTGTAATATAGTAGAAGTAAAAGTTGCAATAGGGCAAGATATAGATATGGATTATTTTAAAAGTAATGGTGAAAGTTTAGAAATAACTCCAGGAAAAGAAGTACACACAAGCTATGAAATGAGTGAAAGTGGATTATTAAATGTTTATGTAAAAGATGAAGAAGGATATAGCCATTTATCAAGAAAAACTATATTAATAGAAAGTGAGCCAGAAATAAATACACCACCTAAAATATCTTTATTGCAAAACAGTGAAAATCCAAGACAAATAGATGTAGTAGTAAGTGATATAGATTCTTTTATTGATAAAATAAAATGGGCAAAAGGAAGCCATGACAAAGAATATTTTAAGGAAAATGGAACTACAATTGGACAAGGAAGTTTAGGTAAAATAATAAATACTGAATTTATAATTGATGAAATAGGAGTATATACTGTTTATGCAGAAGATGATGAAGGAGAATGTACAGTAGAAGAAATAAATGTGCTAAGTTTAGACGAATCACCTGCAGAAGACACAGAACCTCCAAAAATAGAAGGAGTTGAAGATGGGCATATTTATAATGATACTGTAAAACCAATTGTTACAGATGAAAATTTAGAAAGCATAGTACTTACAAGAAATGATGAAGTTGTAGAAAATTATCAAAATGATACTTATATAGAAGGTGAAGGAATTTTTGTATTAACAGCAAAAGATAAAGCAGGAAACCAGACAAGTATAAGTTTTATAATTGATTGTACAATTCCTGAAATAGATATAGTTACTGAAAATGTAGATGATAAAAATGTTGAGGTAACATTAAATTTAAAAGATAATTTATCAGGAATAGATGTTCTTAAAATAGCAAGTGGAGAACAAAATATAAGTTATTTTGATAATAATGTTGGACAAATTAATATTATAAAAGACGGATTAAATGCTGTAGGAAAAATAAATGTTACTGAAAATGGTAAATATACAGCATATGTAAAAGATTTAGCAGGAAATGAGAAAATAGAAGTTTTTGAAATAACAGGAATAAAAGATGATAAGCCAGACCCAGAGCCAGAACCTGACCCTGATATTGATACAACTCCACCTACAATAAGTTTTGAAAAAGAGGTATCACAAGATGAAAAATCAGTAAACTTAACTATTAATGTAGAAGATTTAAGCTCACAAATAAAAATAGTTAAGATGGAAAGTGGCAAAAAGGATATAGATTATTTTGAAAACAATGGAACTAAATTAAATATAAAAGAAGAAGACAAAAAAGCAACAGCAGTTGTAAATATAACTAAAAATGGTGATTATACTGTATATGCAGAAGATGAAGAAGGCAATAAAATTGTACAAATTATAAAAATAACTGAAATAAAAGAAGAACAAGACCCAGAGCCAGAACCTACAGAAGACACTACGCCACCAGTTATTACAGGGGTAGAAGATGGTAAAATATATAGAAATTATGTAACACCAAAAATATCAGATGAGAATTTAAAAACAGTGATTTTAATAAAGAATGGTAAAACAGTAGAAGATTATGAAAACGGAAATCAAATAAAAGAAAATGGAGAATATACATTAATTGCAACAGATGAAGCTGGAAATGAAACAAGGGTAAGTTTTACAATTGATATAAAAGAAGATGAAGACACAAATTCAACTAATACAAATAATAATCAAAGTAGCAATAACAATAGTATTGGAAATAATACAAGTGACAATAATATAGGAAATACAAATACATCGGAAGACAACGGAACAGGAAATACTAATAGTATAAATAACAATACTAATAATGCTAATAGCACTAATATAAATAATAACTCAAGTAGCAATTCAAATACTAATAATTATCAATCAAATGGAAGCATTAGTAGTGGAAATGGAAATAATAAAGTAAATACAAATAATAGAAACACACAAAATAGTAATATAGCAACAAGCAGATTACCATATGCAGGTTTTAGAAATGTAATTTTATTTTTTATAATAGGTATTGGATTAGTTTCAGTATTTTGTTATATAAAATATAGGAAATATAGAAAAATGTAAGAAGGAAAGAAATGATGTAAAAGTCATTTCTTTTCAAAATTAAGGTATTTTTGTCCTTAAACTTGATAAAAAACTGAATTCGTGATATAAAGTTTTTAAATTGGAGGTCTTTAGATGGATAAAATATTAATAGTAGAAGATGACGAAAAATTAAGAGAAGAATTAAAAATATTTTTAAGTAAAAATGGATATGAAGTTAAGGTTTTAGAAGAGTTTTCAAATACAATTGAAGATATTTTAAAAAGCAAATCAGACTTAATATTATTAGATATAAATCTACCTAAATTTGATGGTGAATATATATTAAAAAAAGTAAGAAAAGTATCAGAAGTCCCAATTATAATAATAACTAGTAGAGATAACGAAATAGATGAACTTTTAAGCATGAATTATGGAGCAGACCATTATGTAACAAAACCATTTAATATACAAATTTTACTTGCAAAAATTGCATCAGTATTAAGAAGAAGTAAAAAATTAGAAACGATGCATGATAAAATAGATTGTAATGAATTTGTATTAAATATATCAAAAAGTTTAATAGAAAAAGAAGATAAAAAAATAGAACTTACAAAAAATGAGCTAAGAATATTACATTTTTTAGTACAAAAAAGAGGGAAAATAGTATCAAGAGAAGAAATAATAGAATATTTGTGGGACAGTGAAAGTTTTATTGATGATAATACATTAACAGTAAATATGACAAGACTAAAAAACAAATTAGATGAGATGGGCTTAAAAGATTTAATAAAAACAAAAAGAGGGCAAGGATATATTTTACAGTAAAAAAGAACAAGGAGAAGAAAATGAAATTTAGAGATTATTTCAAAGATAATTGGATAAATTTTTTACTAATAATATTTGTATTAATTACAATAGAAATAATACTTATGATATATGAAATTTCGTTATTTATTAGATTATATATATTCTTTTCAGTTGTAATTACATATGTATTGGGACTATTTATCTCATATTTAAATAGAAAAAGTTTTTATAAAAGAATATTTAATATTTTAGAAGAACTTGATAAAAAATATTTAATATCAGAAATGGTAGGAAATCCTAGCTTTTTAGAAGGAAAGCTCTTAAAAGAAATATTACAAGTTGCATCAAAATCAATGACAGAACATGTAAACGAATTCAAATTTTTAATGGAAGATTATAAAGAATATATAGAACTTTGGATACATGAAATAAAAATACCAATTGCAACTAGTAAAATGATTATAGAAAATAATAAAAATGAAATAACTAAAAATATTGATGAAGAATTAGATAAAATAGATGACTACACAGAACAAGCACTATTTTATGCAAGAAGTAATGTAGCTAATAAAGATTATATAATTAAGAAAATAAATTTAGAAAAAATAGTAAATAATGTAATTATAAAAAATAAAAATGAATTAATACAAGAAAAAATACATTTAGACTTACATGATATAAATATAGATGTTAGAACAGATAGTAAATGGGTTATATTTATATTAAATCAAATAATTCACAATAGTATAAAATACAAAAAACAAAAAGAAGAATTAAATATAGAAATCTTTACAAAAAAATACAAAGAAAATACTATTTTATATATTAAAGATAATGGAATTGGAATAAAAGAAAGTGAAATAAAAAAAGTATTTGAAAAAGCCTTTACTGGTACAAATGGTAGGATATTAAATAAAAAATCAACAGGAATAGGTCTTTATCTATGTAAAAAATTATGTGATAAATTAGGATTAGGAATTAAACTTTCTTCTAAAGAAAATATAGGAACTGAAGTAAAAATAATATTTCCACAAAATAGTTTTAATGGGGACGTTTCCTTTAGCGACATAAATGTCACATTTGGGACAGATCTTTATAATGATAAAGATAGTTAAAGAAATAAATCTACAATTGTGGAAGTAATAGATAATTTATATGAGGAAGAAGAGAAAAAAAGATGTCAAAACAAGTTGTTTATAATGGTAGTAATTGTAAAGTAGATAAACCGGAAATAAGAACAGGAAAATATACAAAAGATTTTGGTAATGGATTTTATTGTACTATTTTAAAAGAACAAGCAAAAAAATGGGCAAAAAAGTATAAAACACCAGTTTTAAATTTGTATGAATACGATGAAGAGCTTAATTTAAAAATAAAAGAATTTACAATAATGACAGAAGAGTGGTTAGATTTCATCGTTTCTTGCAGAAATGGAAAAGAACATGGATATGATATTGTAATAGGAGCTATGGCAGATGACCAAGTTTATAATTACGTTACAGATTTAATTGCTGGAAATATTACAAGAGAAGCATTTTGGGAACTAGCTAAATTTAAACATCCAACACATCAAATTGCTTTTTGTACAGAAAAATCTTTAAAAACCATAAAATTTATTAAAAGTATAAATTTGTATTAATATTATTATAATAGGAGTGAATAATAATGGCTGAAACAGTAGAAGAAAATAATTTGTTTTTTGCATGTAGTTTAATAGAATATATAGCAAGAAAAACTAAAAACACAAAAAAATTAGTTGTTGAAAAATTAGGAAAAGAAAATATTAGAAAAATATATGAACTGGCAGAAGTATATCATTGTGAAAATATAGAAAAAGTATCAGATGAGTTTATAGAAGAAGCAAAAATTAATATGGGAGATTATGATATTATTTCAAAATGTGAATATGATGTACCTACATATTGGGATATAGGAAAGGTATATAAAAGACTAATAATTATGGTAAATAATGATGAAAAACAATATGTAAACACTTTAATAGAGGTATTATCTTCATGGATAATAGAAGTAATAGATAATTATAATAGTAGTATGTATTACGAAAATCCAAGCTATATTTATGCATGTTATGAAGAAGGAAGAGTATTAGAATAAAGGAGAAATTATGGGAATAGCATTTTATGCAGGAAGTTTTGACCCGTTTACAAACGGACATTTACATGTAGTAGAAAAAATATCTAAAATATTTGATAAGGTAATAATCGGAATAGGAGATAATCCTGATAAAAATAGAAAATTTGAAAAAGAATTAATGAAAGATTTAATAATTAAGATTTTAAAAAATAGAGAAATTAAAAATGTAGAAGTTATTTGTTATAAAGGATTATCAGCACAAGAAGCAATAAAAAGAAATGCTACAATATTTGTAAGAGGAATTCGTAATGGAATTGATTATCAATATGAAGAAAATATGGCAAGTATTAATGAAGAAATATCAGGAATAGACACAATATACATAAGAGCTGGAAAACTTGGAAATATTAGTTCAAGTATGGCAATTGATTTATTTAAAAATGGAAAAGATGTTTCAAAATACTTACCTAAAGAAATAATAGAAATTTTAAAAATAGAAGAAAAGAAAGATAAAGAGTTTTAAATTCTTTATCTTTATGTATTTTAATTCTATTTTTTTATTTTCTCTTTAATTGTCTATTAAAATTATTTAAAATGGTATTTATAATATAATCTAAAGTTTCTTTAGAATAATCATTAGTAAATGAATAATCAAATTTAAATTTAGAATAATCTAAAGTATTTTTTTCTCTTTTTTCTAAATATTCTTCAGAAATATTGTCTCTTTTTAATATTTTTTCCTTTCTTATTATATCATTTGAAGTAATCAAAATTTTAATATCACACATATCAAAATATTTAACATTAGGAAGTAAGGCCCAGTCAAAAATATAATTATTATTATTTTTTAAAATATTATCTAATTTATTTTCCATATAAGACCAAGTAATATTTGTTAATAAAGCCATTTTATCTTTATTAGAAAAAACAATATTTCCCAATTTTTTCCTATCAATATTGTTATTTTCATCTAAAATGTTAGAACTAAATTCCATGCAAAGTTTTTTTATAATTGAGTTATCCTCAATAGCTTTATGACCTATTTTATCTATATCAATATATATGTAATTTAATTTAAGTGCTAATTCATTTCCAATTTTAGATTTTCCACAACCTGTTTTACCAGTAATACCGATTAATCCCATTAAAAGCCCTCCTTTAAAAATAATTATAACATAAGGAAGAAATAAGTAAAATAGTAAACAATAAATTTTTCTGATAAATTTCCTTGATAATTTTATTTTATATTTTCTTACAAAAATGAAAGCTAAATGTAAGAAAAATCTATGGAAAGATGAAGAAAAAATATTTATAATATAATTAACAAAAAAGAAGGGAGAAAAATATTATGGAAAAAGTATTAGAAGTTAAAAATATTGAAAAATATTATGGAAATAAATCAAACTTAAGCAAAGCAATAGATAATATAAGTTTTGACGTAGAAAAAGGAGAATTTGTAGGAATAATGGGAGCATCAGGCTCTGGAAAAACAACACTTTTAAACTGTATATCAACAATAGATAAGGTCACTGCAGGAAAGATCATAATAGATGGAATGGATATAACAAAATTAAAAGGAAATAATCTAAACAAATTTAGAAGAGAAGAATTAGGATTTATTTTCCAAGACTTTAATTTATTAGACACATTAACATGTTATGAAAATATAGCATTAGCACTTACAATACAAAAAGTAGAACCAAAAGAAATTGACAAAAAGGTAAAAGAAATAGCAGAAAAACTTGAAATAAAAGAAATTTTAAAAAAATATCCATATCAAATATCAGGAGGGCAAAAACAAAGAGTAGCATCAGCAAGAGCAATAATAACAAAGCCCAAAATAGTACTTGCAGATGAACCAACAGGCTCTTTAGATAGTAAATCTGCAAGACAATTGTTAGAAATATTTGACTTTTTAAATAATAATTTAAAAGCAACAATTTTAATGGTAACACATGATGCTTTCACAGCCAGCTATGCAAAAAGAATTCTATTTATAAAAGATGGAAAAATATTTAATGAATTAATAAAAGGAAATGATACAAGAAAACAATTCTTTGAAAAAATAATAGAAGTACAAACACTTCTTGGAGGTGAGTTAAACGATGTTATTTAAATTAGCATTTAATAATATGAAAAAAAGTATAAAAGACTTTGCAATATATTTTTTAACATTAGCATTAGGAGTTGCAATATTTTATATGTTTAACTCATTAGACAGTCAAGAAGCAATGATGCAAGTATCAAACTCAACAAGAGAATTAATAGAACTTATGATACAAATGATGGGAATGGTATCAGTATTTGTAGCAATAATATTGGGACTTTTAATAGTATATGCAAATAATTTCTTAATAAATAGAAGAAAAAAAGAATTCGGAATATACATGACACTTGGAATGCGGAAAAAATCAAATATCAAAAATAATATTATTAGAAACAGTATTAGTAGGAATAATATCATTAATGGTAGGATTGGTAGTAGGAGTCTTTGGCTCACAATTCATGTCAATACTAGTTGGAAAACTATTTGAAGCAGATATGAGTAAATTAACATTTGTATTTTCAATTGATAGCTGTATAAAAACATGTATATATTTTGCAGTAATGTTTATAGCAGTTATGATATTTAATGCATTTACTATATCAAAATATAAATTAATAAACTTACTTACAGCAAATAAAAAAAATGAAGAAGTAAAAATAAAAAATCCAGTAATTTGTATAATAATATTTTTAATAGCAATATCAATTTTAGGTTACTGTTATTATAAAGTAACAATAGGAGTAAATGAATTAGTAACAGCAGATAAAATTATTCCAATAATAATACTTGGAATAATATCAACAATACTAGTATTTTGGTCATTATCAGGATTTATATTAAAAGTAGTACAAACAAGAAAAAAGATATATTTAAAAGATGTAAATATGTTTATATTAAGGCAATTAAATAATAAAATAAACACAACAGTAATTAGTATGTCTCTTATATGTTTAATGCTATTTATGACAATATCAATACTTTCATCATCATTGTCATTAAACAGCACAATGAGAAGAGATATGCAAGAAATGACACCAGTAGATATTAATTTATATAAAACAGCAAACTTACCAGAAAGTTATCAAAATCCATATACAGGTGTAGTAGAAAATTATACAAAAACACAAATAGAAGACTCTAAAAAAACTGTAGAAGAAACATTGGTAGAAAATGGATTTGATATAAATAATTTAAAAGATATAGTAGAAATACCAGTATATGCATCTAATGAACTAACAATGAAAGATTTGTTAAAAGGAATAGAAGATATGGTAAAAATGCAATTTCCACAATTAAGATATGATACACCAGAAGAAATAATAAAAGTATCAGATTATAATAAAATAGCAAAATTGTATGGAAATGAAGAATATTCATTAGAAAACAACCAATTTATAGTACTTTGTGACTTTGAAAGTATGGAAAATTTAAGAAATCAAGCATTAGAAAAAAATAATACAATCAATTTAAAAGGAAAAGAATATAAAGCAAAATATAATGAATGTAAAGATGGTTTTATAGATATGTCATCAAGCCATATAAATACAGGTATAATATTAGTACCAGATAGTGTGGAATTTACAGAAGCGGAAAAAGAAAGAACATTTTTAGCAGCAAATTATAATGCTAATACAGAAGAAGAAAAAGAAAAAATAGAAGAAATATTTGCAGATTCAGAAAGTTCACAATTTTATAAAAATATAATAGAAAAAGGATTGGAAATTGACGGAATGACAAAGATTTCAATAATAGAGTCCAGTGTAGGAGTATCAACAATGGTATTATTTATAGCAATATATCTAGGAATAATATTTTTAATAGCAAGTTCAGCAATATTAGCATTAAAACAATTAACAGAAAGCTCAGATAACAAAGAAAGATATATGATTTTAAGAAGAATAGGTGTAGATGAAAAAATAATTAATAGAGCATTGTTTAGGCAAATAGGATTATTTTTCATATTCCCACTTATACTTGCGATAATACATTCAATATTCGGAATTCAATTTGTAATGACACTTATGTCAGTACTAGCAAGCGGTGAAGAACTATTACCGTCAATTATTGCAACAGTAGTGGTTATGGGCGGAATTTATGGATTGTATTTTATAGCAACATATATAGGAAGTAAAAATATTATCTAATGGGGACGTTTCCTTTAGCGACATAAATGTCGCATTTGGGACACATCTATATAAAGTAGAGAAGGTGAAAAATTGTGATAAGAGTTTTAAAAATAGTTTTAGTAATATTTTTGGTATTTTTTATATAATAGGAAAGTAACACAAACTGTTTTAAAATTAAGTAAAAAATAAAAATTTACTTCAAATTGCTTGCAAAAATTTGTTTTATATGATATAAATATAAAACAGATGGAGGTGAGAATTTGAAACTAACATTTGCATTTGA
>CALXFB010000033.1 GCA_944387475.1 uncultured Clostridia bacterium | reverse complement strand
TGAGGCACTGCTTGTAACAAAGCCTTTTAGGCGTTATGAGTAAAATACCCCCGGCTAAGCCGGGGGATTTTTATTTTAAAAAATTAACATAACGGTTAATTGCAAAAGTAAATTCATGTTTGAAATGCAAGACTAAATTCTGGTTTGAAGGTTTTTTGGAAAAATATGTTAAAATAAAAAACACATAATTTTTAGAATAAAAAGTGGATTTTTAATCTTGTGCAAGACTAAATTCCACTTTTTAGTTGTTGCTTATCTAATATATTTTATTATTTTTTATTGTTTATTAAGTAAGGTTTTAGTATAATATTATCAGGTTGTATTTTTGAAATATTTAATTTTTTTAATACATCTGTACCTAAATATATACTTGCCATATCATATGGTGTAGCAAAGTTTAAAACTTCACGTGCTGTACTATTGATATGGCTCATCATTATGTCTATATCATTTTGAGAATAATTATCCATAGAAGTACCTTTAGGAACAATATATCTAATGTATTCGTGATTTTTTTCAACTTTAGCTTTTTGATCTGAACGATTAGGATCACAATAAAAAATCCAAGATCTTTTATTATTATCTATACCTATTTCGAGTTCATCAGGTTTTTGAAATTCTGCACCATTATCAGTAAGAATATATTTAAAAACTATCTTATAAAGTTCAGTTCCAATGAGTTTTTCAATTTTATCTAATTCCATTTTTACTGTTCTACTTGTTTTATTGGGTAAAAGTCTGGAAATCATAAAATTAAAATTTCTAAAAAGTAATGTTAAAAAACTTTTCCTCCCTTTATACCTTCAACTGTATCCATTTCAACTATATTTATATTAGGCGTTTCTCCAAGAAGTTTTTTGAAATCGTCATATGTTCTTCCAATTCTATAAGTATAATCTTTCTTTTGTTTGTTCTTATGTTTGCTTCTAATTTTATACTTTACTCTTCTTGGTAAATCAATGTTTTTTACAGACAATAAACCCATATCAATATAATTGTATAAAGTTCTAATTGAACAAGGAATTTCGTATTTATGATTAGCATAAATTAACTTTATAGATTGTCCTTGTTTTACTAAAGGAGATACTAAATTATCTAATTTATCTAAATCTATTTCATCAATATTAACACCTTGTCTACTAGAAATTAAAGAGGTTTCATATTTCTTTTGAGCTTCACTAGCAATATATATTTTCTTGATTTTTCTACATTGAGTATAAGAAGAACAAGAGTTACATACATAAGGAGCTTTTAGTAATTTTTCACAAAGATCTATTTCAAAATCAGGACAAATTGAATTACATTTTCCACAGGATCTACATTCTGTATGGCAATTAGAAGTACATAAATTTTTAATTTTACAAGAATGCTTTAATTTACAAAAGTTAGTTTTATTATTAAAATTCGAAGGTATATGTTCAGTGTAATTTCTTTTAATTTCTTTAGAAATTGTAGATGGATCTTTTTGAAGTTTGTTACCTATCTGGTAGAATTTAAATCCATCTTTTAGAAACTTTTCAATGTTTTCTCTTTCAAGAAACGTAAGGTGTTTTTGATATACAGAGTTATCTTTATTACTCATTTAAATCACCATATAGAAAGTCATACAATTTTATTTCAAGTTCATAAATATAATGTTCAATAGTTTGTATATCTTCTTCTGTACAAAGTGCAAAATCAATCAAATCTTCTAAATAGGGGTCATATTTACCAGTTCTAATACTTTTCAAAAACTTTAACATTTCTCTTGTGTGAAATAACATATCATTAATAATTATTTTTATTTCATTATCTATCATAATTTACTCCATTTCTAATATTAGATAAAGCAACAAAATAATTATAATATAAAAGTGCAAAATTAAATTCCAGTTTTTATAAGTAGAATTTACTTTTGCACTAATATATTTTTGTGCAATACTAAATTCCATTTTACTGGAATTTCGATGCAAGACTAAATTCCAGTTTTAAAACAAATCTGGAATTTACTTTTTCAATTAAATAATTTTTATTAAAATAGTGAAAACTATTTACGGCTTTATTTGTATTATGTTATAATATGAGCAGAGGGAAGGAGAGATGGATATGATAGAAAGAAAAAGAATAAAAGTATCAGAAATATTTTTTATAATATTTTTACTATTAGTTTTAGGGCTTTTCTTATTAATCGCATGGAGATATAACGTTTTATGTGATATATCAAAACAAAATAATCTTACTCTCAATAAAACAAATTATTATTATTACTCAAAAAATAATGAAACAATAATGGAATATTGGAAAAAAGAGAATATTGCAAAACTTAATATGAAACAAGTAAATACTAATAGAGATGTTACATTTTGGAGAGATGGAAACACAGGAGAGGAATATACTTTTTATAATATGACAATGGAATATACAGAAGATGGTGGAATGTTTTCATCAAGACCAACAAGCCTAACAACATCTTATGATAATTTTAATAAATTTTTATTAGCATTAAATCCAACTGTATTTATATGGACCAAAGAATATGACGGTAAAGATTGTTATGATGTAAAAGTAGGAGAACAAGAAGAAATTATAGAAAAAGAAACAGGATTGTTATTAAGTACGAAATTTGAGGATAATGAAAGAAAGTTGAGTTATTCATTTGATACCGTAACAGATGAAGATGTTAAAATGCCTGATATATCACAATATACTTTACAAGGAGATAAAGCAAAAGAAACATTTTAAAAAAATATATATAGAAAAAATATAGCAGAAGTTTTAGCTTCTGCTATATATATTAATACATAGAATGTGGTATTTCACATTGACTTGTATCATTATAAGGAGAACCAAAGTCTATGAAGTCTCCGAATGCATTTTGTTCATCAGTTATGCTTCCTTCTCTTACTCCAAGTCCAGTACCTGCAGCATGTATCATAATATCATCATGATAGAACATTGATACGTGACGTGAACCGTAAGTTCCATGGTTTTCAATATTAGATGGGTTACCCCAGAATATGATGTCACCAGGTTTTGCTTGAGAAATGTCGGTTTGTAGTCCGTTGTGTTCTCTAATATATACATGTTGCCAGCTCATATCTTGGTCATCAACTTGAGTACCACCTCTAAATCTAATTCCTGTTGCTGTTGTTACTGACCAAGCTGTTAATCCGTCACATACAAATCCTGTTGGAGCTTGAAGTAATTCATATGGGCAACCAAGACGAGATAGTGCAAGTTGTAGTGTACGTTGACGTTGGTCACCAGTTAGTGTAGGTATAGGTGCTGAAGGTCCAGTTCCTCCTGGTAAGTCTGATACTACAGGAAGATGCCATGTTGCACGTCCTTCTGCATCGAAATCATATAGTGAACCATATTGTGCTGGATCTGGTTTTGTAGGGTCTACTCTTGTACAATTTTTAACAACTTGATTTGTTTGTGGGTCTACACAGTACATTGCACCATTTTGACTAAACCATCCACTGAAATTTGTAGGTATTAATTTCCACATTTGACCTTTAGAGTCATTTCCTTCATATTGCTGTACATTTGTACCAAGCTCTGCTGAAGAGTTTGCCACATCAAGGTATTTACCAGAATGTGCATTTTTAAATCTAATATATCCGCCATCTAAAAGTTCAGGCCACCATCTTTGACAAGTTGCTCCATTATCTTCCCATTGACGTACATTTGCACCGTTTTTTATACTTCCATCTTCTACATCTAATGCATGTCCAAAAACAGTTGTAATTAAGTATCCTGAGTCAGTATAAGTAATAGAGAATTTTTGGTTGTTTTGGTTGTTTTTCTCCCAAGTTAGGATATTAGTTCCCCATGATGAACCGCCATTTTCTAAGTCTAATGTTGTTCCAAGAGCTGAAGCTATTTCGTAAGTACCATTTTTAATAAATTGTTCTTGGTTAAGTATAAACTTTTGAGATGATTTTGTATTATCTTTTTCGCGTACTTGTACTTTTACACCATTTTTCTCAGAATCATCTTTTATATCAAGATAAAGTCCGCTTTCTTTGTTTCTAAATGTAATACCATTGTTCCATCCTACTTCCCAAGTGTTTGAAGGACTTGCCGGTGTTGAGCCATTACCTTTTTGTATAACATTAGAACCATTGCTTGTTCCTTCTTCTGTTAAGAAACCTCCTGATGCTACTGTACGTATACGTATTTCATTATTTCCTAAATTATATATATAAAAACGTTGTGCTAAACTTTCATTTGTTTGCCAGATTTGAAGTTTTTCACCATCTTTTGAAGAAGTGTTGTTTATATCTAAAGATATATTATAGTTTGTTGCTTTCTTTATGGATACAATACCATCTGGTAAAAATTCTGTGGGTTCCAATTTGAAACGTTGGGCATCGCTTGCTATATAATCCCATTGTTGAACATTTCTACTTTCTTCAAAAATTCCACCATCGACATCAAGTGCTTTTCCTGAACATTTAGCTATAAAGCTATATGTACCATCATCATTTTGTTTAATTTCCCATCTTTGAGCATCTGCTCCATTATCTTCCCATTGGCGTATATTAGCACCATTTTCTTTAGAACTATTTTCTACATCTATTATTAGGGCTGAACTTATATTAGCTATTTTATAGTATCCATCACCTTCATATGAAATGTAGAATTTCTGGTTTGTTCCTGGATTTCTTCTACATATTTGAAGGTTTCCACCCCAATCTAAAGATTTCCAGGCAATATCAAGTACATAGTTTGTATCTGCTGCACAGGATATTGTATATACACCATCTTGAATATCTCCTGATAAATTCGGAACATGAAATTTAATTTCATTCCAATTTATTGTTAGTATTTTAGCAAAGGATGTACTTGAATTTATAGCTATAAACAGAACTGTTATTAATGTTAAACTAATAATTTTTATTATTACAGATTTTTTCTTACACCACATAACTAGTCCTCCTTTATAAACGAAATACTCCTATATATTATTATACACCAAAATCTACCAAAAATCAATTTATGTAAGGGTTTTATGTCTAACGAAAGAGAAACAAAATAAAAAAAATCTAACAACAAAATTAGATTTTTTTTAAGATATTATTTATTCAGAAAATTGGAACAAATCATCAGGTGTACATTCTAAAATTTTACAAAGTTTTTCAATGTTTACATATCTAATTGATTTTGTTTTATTTTCTACTAAATTATTAAAATTAGAATAACTAATATTTTCAATATCATTTAATTTATTAAATAACCAATATTTAGACTTATTTTTTTCTTTTAATATCTCTTTTACTCTTAATCTAACCATACGAAACTCCTTCTTTATAGACTTTTATATAGTGTATATCACTCTCATAAATATAATAACTCATTAAAACATAACTCATAAAAATAGTAGACAAATATAAATTTTTGTGTTATATTTTTATTAACTCAAAAGAAAAGAAAGGAAAAATCTAAAATGAAAAATAAGATAGTATCAAAAAAAATCACAGAAAATGGAATTACACTTATTTCTTTAATAGTTACAATAATTGTACTTTTAATATTAGCAAGTGTATCAATAGCAATGCTAACAGGTGAGAATGGAATATTAACACAAGCCCAAAATGCTAAAAAAGAAACAGAACAGGCTAAAAAAGATGAGATGTCAGAGTTAGACAATATTGAGTCTTTAATAAATGAATATACAGGAGATGTAAATATACCACAAGTAACAGATGAAAATCCAGGACAATTAGAACAAGAAAATGAAACTACATTTGTAATAAATAGTATAGAGGACTTAGTAGTTTTTTCATATAATGTAAGAACTGGAAACAAATATGAAGGACAAACAGTAAAATTAGGATTAAATTTAGACTTTAAATCAGATAAATCATATGTAGATCCAGATAGAACAGACTATGCTATATATGG
This sequence comes from uncultured Clostridia bacterium, assembly GCA_944387475.1. Taxonomy (GTDB): domain Bacteria; phylum Bacillota; class Clostridia; order TANB77; family CAG-508; genus CAG-269. The sequence continues at coordinate 16,907 of CALXFB010000033.1, read as the reverse complement.
TTACGATGGTAATTTAAAACAATTACTAACAACGAGTGAAGGATTTATACCAATAGGAAGTCAAGATGAAACAAATTGTTTTTACGGAACATTTGATGGAAATAATAATGTGATATGTTCTTTATATGAAAATATAGATAGAAATGAGAATGTTAGAGGAGGGCTATTTTCAGTTATTTATGGTGAAATTAAAAACTTGGGATTAATAAATACGAATATTATTATCAAAGGATTAGAAGTTGTTGTGGGAGGATTAACAGCTCGTAGTTGTAATAATATATATAATTGTTATGTAAGTGGAAGCATAGATGTAATAGGAAGTTCATGGATAGTTGTTGGAGGTATATGTGGTGCGGAACGTGCCGATAATGTAAGTATTGAAAAATGTTATAATTTAGCAAAACTAACTTGTAAGAATATTCATGTAGGAACAGAAAATGAAGCAGATATTTCATGTGGAGGAGTGGTAGCACAATTAGAGGGAGAAAATTTATTAATAAATAAATGTTTTAATAATGGTAATTTTATAATAGAGGGTGGAGACAATGCAGTGACGATAGGAGGAATATGTTCAGCCTCAAAAACAATAAATAGTGGTATTATAAAAAATTGTTATAATACTGGAGAAATAAATGTAACAAATAATATGTTTAATGGGCATATTGGAGGCATTATATCTGCCTCAAGGTTAAAAGAAATATCAAATTGTTATAATAAAGGAAGAATAATAGCAAATATAAAAAATGGAAGAATAGGTGGTATTTTAGGTGTTAATATTTCAACAAATATTATTGAAAATGTTTATAATTCAGGAAAAATACAAATAAAAAGTGAATATGTAAGTTTTTTGGGTGGAATAATCGGTGAATTTTCTAATAATGTTAGTACAAATATAGAAGAAGCATATAATATGGGTTCATTAGAAGTAGAAAATGCAAGCGTTTATAAAGGTGGAAGTATTTCAGCAACTAATTTACCAATATTTAATAATTGTTACTACTTAAAAGGAACATATAGTGTAGGTGTAGGAGAAGGTTCAAGTACAGGAGTAACAGAATTAGATGATATTTCTAAGTTCCCAAGTGTATTAGAAGTAGTAAATGGAGAAAATGCATTTATGGAAGATATAAACAATATAAATGGAGGTTATCCAATATTAAAAATGGAAAATTAAAAAAAGCTCTAGTATAACTAGGGCTTTATTCAAAATCAGTAGTGATTGTTGGCTCTTCTTCAGGTTGTTGTTCAAAATTAGATTCTACATTATTTGTTTCAACATTTTCTGTTACAATATCATCTGAAAAAGAAAAAATCTTCTTTTCAGCTCTTGCTTTTTCATCAAACTTTTTGTTAAATTCTTCTTTTGCTTCATTCAAAGTTTCTTGCATAGCATTAAACATATCATCAACATCTTTTTTAGTAAAATCATAAGAGTTACTTCTAGCCATAGGCTCTAAAATCTGAATGTCATGTAAAACATTATTAACCCTTTTGCCGGCAAATTCAACAAATTTTTTTCTTTTTTCTTCATTAACTACTCTTTCCATAATACATCCTTTCTTTCTACATATGTTATTAAATCCTAATAAAGAATATCATAAACTTGTAAAAAATTCAAATAAAATTCAGATAAAATTAGAAAAAATTCTTCTTGAAAAAATTTCCTTTTTTTGCTATTATAATATAGAAAAATAAAGGAATAGGTGGTTTTATGATAAAAATAGAAGACTTTAAAAAAGTAGATATGAGAGTAGGGACAATAATAGAAGCAAAAATGAATGAAAAAGCTAAAAAGAAAGCATATAAAATAAAAATAGATTTTGGAAAAGAACTAGGAATAAAAACAAGTTCAGCACAAATAACAAAATTATATAAAGAAGAAGAATTAATAGGAAAACAAATAATAGCAGTAGTAAACTTTCCACCTTTGCAAATAGCAGATGTAAAAAGTGAGGTGTTAATATTAGGTGTAGAAACAGAAGAAGGAGTAGTATTATTAGATTTAGAAAGAAAAGTAGAAAATGGATTAAAAATATCATAATTTCAGAGAAACTGTTTTTTAACCCCGTCCCAAAAAACAGTAAAGGAGGTAAAAATGAGTGAGGTAGTAATAATAACAGGAGCATCAAGAGGAATAGGAAGAGAAATAGCAAAAAGGCTAGCCAAAAAAGGATTAACAGTAATTGCAAATTATAATAAATCACAAAAAGAAGCGGAAGAATTAAAGGAAGAATTAGAGCAAAACGGTATAAAAATAGATATAGTAAGAGCAGATGTATCAACAAGAGAAGGAACTAAAAAATTAGCTAAATTTACATTAGAAAAGTACGGAAAAATAGATATTTTAATAAATAATGCAGGAATATCAGAATATAAATTATTTACAGAAGAAACAGATGAAGACTGGAATAAAATAATAAATACAAATTTGTATTCAGTATTTGCAATGAGCCAAGAGGTAATACCCAATATGATACACAATAAAAAAGGATTAATAATAAATATGTCATCAGCATGGGGAGTTGTTGGAGGATCTTTAGAAGTAATATATTCAGTATCAAAAGCAGGGATAGATGGATTAACAAAATCATTAGCAAAAGAGCTTGGACCATCAAATATAAGAGTAAACTCAATAGCACCAGGAATGATTTATACAAATATGAATTCTAAATTTAGTAAAGAAGAATTAAAAGAAATAGAAGAAGAAATTCCCCTTGGGAAAATTGGTACACCTGAAGATGTATCAAAATGCGTGGAATGGTTAATAGAAGATAAATATACAACAGGACAAGTAATATCAATAAATGGTGGTTGGATAATAACATAAAAAAGCGGTACAATTTGTACCGCTTAAAGTATATTAATTTTCTTTTAATTTTCTTTTGTAATTTCCTGAAATTAGCTTTGGTAAGTATGTAATTATTTTATAGACAGCTAAACGAATTTTTTTACTCCATAAGTAAGATCTTCTAAGTTTTCTTGGAGAACCTAAAGCAACAGGTTCGTCGTCTAAAACAACTAATTCATTTTTTACTTTTTCTAAAGGAAAAACATAATTTTGACCATCGTTATTATCCCATTTGTCATCTCCATTTCTGAAACAGAAATTAAAAGTATCACCTTCTAATAATTCGATTTCAGCTTGGAAACCTAAATCAGTTTTTTCCATTTTTACATCATTAACATTATCCCAATTTAAACCAAAACCATAATGAATAGACACTTCTTCTGAATTGTCTTGATATAATTTACCTAAATATGAGATTTTTACTTTACTATTTTCAACTAATTTATCTGTATTAAAAAAAATATTTTTTGTTAATTCCATCTAATTTCTCTCCCTTTTTGTCTTTTGCTGATAACATTATAATATTAAATTCTACAATGTTCAAGTATTTTTGTTAAAATTTTCATTACGTTTTTATTACAAAAATATTACAAAGTAAAATTAAATGTTAAATATAAAGGTAAATTTTGTAATAATTAAAATTTAAAAAATATTGTAAAAAAATATGCTTTATGATAATATAAAATAGGAATAAAAAATAAAAGGGGAATTTTTATGGGAGAAAAAATTATGAATAAGGAAAGTAAAAAAGACGAAGAAAAAATAGAAAAAAAAGATGAGAAAGAAATAAAAGAACCTAAAAAAAATAATGAAGAACCAAAATTTAAAAAATCAGAAGAAAAGCCAAAAGAACAAGAAAAAGAAATGAAAAAAATGGAAGATGAAATTAAAAAGAAAAAAGGAAAAAGAAAAAAGAAAATAATAATAATTTCTGTAATAATAGGAGTTCTTCTAATAGTAGGGCTTTTTATATCAACAATATTTGCGCTAATAAATATAGGAAATAATAAAATTACAGATGGAATATCTATTTCTGGAATTGATATGTCAGGACTAACTAAGGAAGAGGCAAAACAAAAATTAGAAGAAATATATAATCCAAAAAAAGAAAAGGAAATAAAACTAAAACATGGAGAATATGAAACTACTATAAGCCCAATACTTATGGAAGTAGATTATAAAATAGATGAGGCAGTAGAAAATGCTTATAAAGTAGGAAAGAGTTCTAATATATTTGTAAACAATTATGAAATCCTAATTTCTTTAATAAATAAAAAAGATATAAAATTGGAAATGTCAATAAACGAAGAAACAACAAAGCAAACGATAAATGACATGAATATTAATTTACCAGATGTAGTAATAGAATCTAGTTATTCAATAGAAGAAGATGAATTGATAATAACAAAAGGAAAAGCAGGAATAATAATTGATACAGAAAAATTACTTGAACAAATACAGGAAAGATTAGATAATAAAGAAATAAACGAAGATGTAATGGAAATTCCAGTTAAAGAAAAAGAACCAGATGCAATTGATATTGAAAAAATTCATGAAGAAATATATAAAGAGCCAGAAGATGCATATATAGTAGACGAACCATTTGAAGTACATCCAGAAGTTGAAGGGATAGATTTTGATGTAGAAGAAGCAAAAGAAATATTAAAAGAAGAAAAAGAAGAATATATAATACCATTAATAATTACAAAACCAGAAGTAACATTAGACCAACTAGGAGAAAAAGCATTTCCAGATCAGTTAGCTACATTTACAACAAGATATGATGTAAGTGATGTAGATAGAACAACTAATTTAAGGCTAGCATGTCAGAAAATAAATGGAACAGTATTATTAGCAGGAGAAACATTCTCATATAATAAAGTAGTAGGAGCAAGAACAGTAGCAGCTGGATATAAAAATGCAAAAATATATGAAGCAGGGCAAGTAGTAGATGGACTAGGAGGAGGTATTTGTCAAATATCATCAACATTATATAATGCAGCACTACTTGCAAATATGGAAATTGTAGAAAGAAGAAATCACCAATTTGTAACATCATATGTAGAAGCAGGAAGAGATGCAACAGTGGTATATGGCTCAACAGATTTTAAATTTAAAAATACAAGAAAATATCCTGTAAGAATAGTTGCAACAGCAAATGCAGGAATAGCTACAATATCTATTTATGGAATTAAAGAAGAAGAAGAGTATACATTTAAATTTAGTCCAAAAGTAATCTCAACAATTCCATATCAAACACAATATATAGATGACCCAACATTACCAAAAGGAACAGAGGTAGTAAAACAAAAAGGAACAAGTGGAAAGATTGTAGAAACATATATGACTAAACTATTAAACGGAAAAGTTGTATCAACAGAGTTATTATCAAGAGACACATATAATGCAATGACAAGAATAGTAAGAAGAGGAACTCAAGAAGTAAAGAACTCAAATAATGTACAAGAAAAAACAGAAGAAGTAGTAACGCCACCAGTAGAAGAACCAAAAGAGGAAGAAAATGAAAATATAACAGAAGAAACAAAACCAGAAGAAGAAATAGTAGAAACACCTGCAGCATAAGGTAATATAATATTAGATTAATAGCGAAAATCAATGATTTTCGCTATTGACATTTCATAAAAAAAAGAGTATAATTTAAAAAGTTTTGATATTATAAAAATGGACATGGCTCTTTAGCTCAGTTGGTAGAGCAACAGACTCTTAATCTGGAGGTCCTCGGTTCGAAGCCGAGAAGAGTCACCACCATTTTATTTTTTTGTTCTAAATTTTTAATAAAATCCATAAAATCTATTGAAAAATTAAATATAAAAATATAAAATATAATTGAAATAAAAATAGGAGAAAACAAATGAGAATAGTATTAAGTGGGAGTAGTAAAGTAAAAGAAAGTGCTTTTGAAATAGCAAAAAAATTAGAAAATATGGGACATGAAGTAATAGTACCAAAAGAATTTTATGTCCATATGGAGAAAAAAGAACACTCAATGTTACATTTTAACGAAATATGTAAAAAAGAAACAGATATATTACTTGCGGTAAATGTAACTAAAAACGGAATAGAAAATTATATCGGACCTAATACATTTGCAGAAATAGCAATGGGATTTTATAAACAAAAGAAAGTTTATGTATTAAATGATTTGTATGAACCTTATTTAGATGAATTAAAAGGGTGGGGAGTAATTCCATTAAAAGGACAACTGGATAAAATTGGAAAATAGAAAATAATATTGACAAAAACCCTGAAAGGTACTACAATAATAGTATTGGGGAAAATTTTTAAAAGGGGTGATGGATTTGCTAAGAATATATAACACAAATATAGAAACAGACGAATTTCAAGAAATAAAAGAATTTAAGAAAGGTTCATGGATTAATTTAGTAAATCCGTCCGAAAACGAAATAAAAAAAGTATGTGAAAATATAAATATACAAGAAGAATTTATAAGAGATGCATTAGACTTTGAAGAAAAAGCAAGAATAGATCAAGAAGATGATGATAATACAACTCTTTTTGTAGTAGATGTACCAATAATAGAAAAAGGCGAAGAAAATGAGATATATACAACAATGCCTTTAGGAATGATAGTAGTAAGAGACGACTTTTTTATAACAGTATCACTTAGAAAAAACAAAATAATAGAAAGTTTTGAAAAAAGAAAAATAAAAAACTTTCAAACATATAAGAAAACAAGATTTATTTTTCAAATATTGTACCTAAACTCATCATTTTACTTAAATTACCTAAAACAAATAAACAAAGAAACAGAAATAGCAGAATATATACTAAAAAATTCTATGAGAAATAAAGAACTATTAAAATTATTAAACTTAGAAAAAGGATTGGTATATTTTACAACATCATTGAAATCAAATGAATTAGTCATGGAAAAAACATTAAGAGGAAAAATAGTAAAACTATATGAAGAAGATAGTGAAATACTTGAAGACGCAATCACAGAAAACAAGCAAGCAATAGAAATGGCACAAATATATAGCAATATCTTAAATGGAACAATGGATGCATATGCATCAATAATTTCAAACAACTTAAATAGTGTTATGAAAACATTAACATCAATAACAATAATTTTAGCAATCCCAACAATGATTTCAAGTTTTTGGGGAATGAATGTTGGATTGCCATTGCAAGATAGTCCATTTGGATTTATAATAATGATATTTATATCAGTAATACTTACATTATTAGTATCATGGTGGCTAAAAAGAAGAAATATGTTAGATTGATAGAAATTAAAAATACAAAGAAGAAAAAAATCTCCTTTGTATTTTATTTATCTAAAATGCTTTGAATTTTAGATAATTCTTCTTTTAAAGTATTATAAAGTTTTTCTGATATTGAAGGATCAATATAATTTTCATAATTATAAATAGTTTTATTAATATCTAATAATTTCATTTTTTGTTTTTTCTTTGAAGTATCTTTATACATATAAATAGGAACATAATCATAATTATCAATAGTAACATTACCATCAGAATGTTTTGTAATATCTAAATTTAAGATAATAGAATCTCTTGTATATTCAGCATTTTGGTCAGCTATAAAATTACCCAAAGAATATATAACAAAACCATCTTTAGTTGTTCCATCCTCTAAAGTAACAGTTCTTTTTTCCATAGGTTCTAAAACATGAGGATGTGTTCCTAAGATAATATCAACACCATTTTTGAATAAGAAATCAGCTAAATCTTCTTGAGTAGAACTCTGTGTAGTTTTATATTCTGTACCCCAATGCATACAAGCAATTATAATATCAGGCTCTTCTTGTTTTGCTCTATCTATTTGTTCTTTCATCAAATTTTCATCAATTAAATTAACACAAAACTGTTTATCAGAAGGAACAGGAATTCCGTTAGTACCATAAGTATAATTTACAAAGGCAATTTTTAAACCTTTAACATATTTAATTAAAGTTTTATCTTGTTCTTCTTTAGATTTATATGTACCTAAATGAGAAATATCAGCATCATTTAAAACATCAATAGTTCTTGATAAACCATCAAAGCCCTTATCTAAAGCATGATTTCCGGCAGTAGATAAAACATCTACACCAATATCTTTAAGTTCGTAAGCTAATTCATCAGGAGTATTAAAAGTAGGATAACTACTATATCCAACATCTTCGCCTGCAAAAGTTGTTTCTAAATTACCAATACAAATATCAGCAGTTTTAGTATAAAGGCTAATATTTTCAAAAACATAAGAAAAATCATAAGTGTCTGTATCAGCATTATAAGCATCTATGTATTGAGTATTATGGCACATAATATCACCAATAGCAGATAAAGTAAACGATATATCAGAAGGTTTATCCTCAGAATTATTATTAGCATTTTTATTTGCTTCTTCTTGTTCTTTTTCAAGTTCTTGTTTAGATGTTTCAACTAAATTATTATAATCACTTTGATTTTTAAAATAATAAAAAACAGCAATTAAAACAAAAACAATAAGCAAAAAAGAAACAGAACAGATTAAAATTTTATTAGTTTTTTTATAATCAATATCACTTCTATTATTTTTTCTAATTTTATTTCTATTACGAGTACGTCTATTTCTTTCCAAAAATATCACCTCTAAATATCAATTTTTCTAAATACAAATTATCACAAAAAAGAAAAAAATTCAACAAAATGAATAAATTAAAAAAATTTTCATAAAATAAAAATAGTAAAAATGAAATAGGAGGAAATATGAATGAAAGTTATTGATAAAATTGCTTTAGTATTAATTATAATAGGAGCAATAAATTGGGGATTAATAGGATTATTTAGTTTTGATTTAGTAGCAACAATATTCGGAGACATGACAATAATATCAAGAATAATATATGGATTAGTTGGAATATCAGGGCTATGGGGAATAAAACTATTATTTGATGATTAATGAGATAAACAGGGACGGGGAATTTTTGTCTCAATTTTACAATTCTCAAAATGAGACAAAAATTCCCCGTCCCTAAAATTCTCACTTGAAAAAAATAGGAAAATATTGTATAATACCAAAGATAAATTCGTTAGGAGGAGAAAATATGTTAATAGCAAATGGAGTTACTGTTAGATTCGGAAAAAGAGTTTTATTTGAAGATGTAAATATCAATTTTGGAAAAGGTAATTGTTATGGAATAATAGGAGCAAATGGAGCTGGTAAATCAACCTTTTTAAAAGTTTTATCTGGTGAAATAGAGCCTAGTAAAGGTGATATAAGCATTGATAAAGGAGAAAGGATTTCAGTTTTAAAACAAGACCATTATGCTTATGAAGATTATACAGTTATGGATACTGTAATTATGGGTAATAAAGAATTATATGATATTATGAAGAAAAAAGAAGAAATTTATGCAAAACCAGACTTTTCAGAAGAAGATGGAATGATTGCTGCAAAATTAGAAGAAAGATTTGCAGAACTTGATGGTTGGAATGCAGAGACTGATAGTGCTAAACTTTTAAATGATTTAGGAATTGTTCCAGAAGACCATTATAAATATATGAGAGAAATTGAAGCAAAAGATAAGGTAAAAGTTCTTTTAGCACAAAGTTTATTCGGAAATCCAGATGTATTATTATTAGATGAACCTACAAATGATTTAGATGTTAAAAGTATTAACTGGCTTCAAGAGTTTTTAATTGATTTTGAAAATACTGTAATTGTAGTATCACATGATAGATATTTTTTAAATAAAGTATGTACACATATAGCAGATGTTGATTTTGGTAAGATAAAAGTTTATCCAGGAAATTATGATTTCTGGTATGAGTCAAGTCAACTTGCATTAAAACAAGCAAGAGAACAAAACAAGAAAAAAGAAGAAAAAATTAAAGAATTACAAGATTTTATTGCAAGGTTTAGTGCAAATGCTTCTAAATCTAAACAAGCTACATCAAGAAAGAAAACTTTAGAGAAAATTCAATTAGAAGAAATTAAACCTTCTAATAGGAAATATCCATACATAGATTTTAAACCAGATAGAGAACCTGGTAAAGAAATTTTACAGCTAAAGAATATTTCTAAAACAGTAGATGGTGTAAAATTATTAGATAATATCTCTTTTGATGTTAAAGAAGGAAATAAAATAGCAGTTTTAGCAGATAATGAGCTTGTAAAAACTCTTCTTTTCCAAATAATTGCAGGAGAAGTAAAGCCTGATGAAGGTGAAGTAATATGGGGAACTACTATTACTAATACATATTTCCCTAAAGATAATAATTATTTATTTGAAACAGATGAGAATTTAACAGATTGGCTAAGAAAATATTCAAAAGACCCAGATGAAACATATGTTAGAAGCTTTTTAGGAAGAATGTTATTTTCAGGAGATGAAGCTTTAAAGAAAGTAAATGTGTTATCTGGAGGAGAAAAGGTTAGATGTGTACTTTCTAAAATGATGCTTTCAGGTGCTAATTTCTTAATCTTTGATGAGCCAACAAACCATTTAGATATGGAAAGTATTACAGCTCTAAATGAGGGTATGAAGAAATTTACAGGAAATATTATATTTACATCACACGACCACGAATTAACACAAACAGTAGCAAATAGAATTATTGACATTAAAGAAAATGGACAAGTTATTGATAGAGAAATAACTTATAATGAATATTTAGGAATAGAATAGAATTACTGTTTTTGGGGACGGGGACAAAAAACAGTAGTTATATAAGGAGAAAAAAATGTTAAAAAAAGCAGATTTAAAGAATTTTAAAGAGATATATAGAAAACATATTGTAAAAGATTTTCCAAGAGAGGAAAGGTCAAGCTTAAATAACTTTAAGAAAAGAATTATAAATAAAAATGAAGAATTATATATTTTTTCTGAAAATGGAGAAGAAAAAGCATACACCATAATTGCAAATCTTAATAATAACTTTATTTTAATTTCTTTTCTTGCTGTTTTTGAAAAGTATAGAGGAGAAGGAATTGGAACTAAGTTATTAGAAGAAATTAAAGAAAGGTTTAAAGATAAAAAAGGAATAATACTTGAGGTAGAAAGTCCAGAAGATGCAATTTTAGAAAAAGATAAAATTATTAGGGGAAAAAGAATTAAATTTTACGAAAAATCTAATTATCAAACACTAAAAAATACGAAGATAATTTTGGGAAATATTTCTTTTAATATTATGTTTTTAGAAAATAAAGATAATATAGATGAAAAAGAAATTGCAAATGCTTTAAATGAATTTTATTTAAAAACTTTTAAAAGATATGATAAAACATTGAGTTTTAGAGTAATAGAAGAATAAGAGGATATTTAATTATCTTCTTATTTTTATATTAAATCACATAAAAATGTGAAACAAGCAACATAATTTCACATAAAAATGTGAAATAGGAATAATAATTTCACGTATTTTTGTGAAATTAGCTTGATAAAATTTAAAAAAAGTAATATAATAGTATTATAAAATAAAAAAATACAAGGAGGAGAAATGCTAAGGAATTTTTGGAAAGAATTACAAAAATGGAAAAATGAAAATGAACAAACACCGCTAATGGTAATAGGAGCAAGGCAAATAGGTAAAACATATATTATTGATGAATTTTGCAAAGAAAATTATGAAGATTATATTTATATAAATTTAATGGAAGATAAAGGTATTATAGAAATTTTTGATGAAAATATAAATACAGAAGATAAAATAAAAAAAATGGAATTATATTTAAATCATACAATAAAAGAGAATACAATTATATTTTTTGATGAAATTGAAAAATCAGAAAGTTTAATAGAAAGTTTAAAATATTTTTGTGAAGCGAAATTTCCATATAAAATTATTTGTGCAGGTTCATTATTAGGTGTAAAATTAAAAAGATTTAATAAATCATTTCCAGTAGGAAAAGTAATTATAAAATATATGTATCCGATGACATTTGAGGAGTTTCTTATGGCAATAGGATATTCAGATATAATTGAAGAAATAAAAAAATGTTTTTCGAAAAATGAAAAAATGAGTAATCCTATTCACGAAAAATTATTAAATTATTATAGATTGTTTTTGGCAACTGGAGGTATGCCTATTGCTGTAAAAAATATAATAGATAATAATTTAAATGTTTTAGAATTTAATAATGATTTATTAGAGTCTATTATTAGTGCATATTTTGCTGATATGAAAGAATATACTTTAAATTATTATGAAAACATAAAAATAGAGAAAATATATAGAAATATACCAAGCCAATTAGCTAAGGAAAACAAGAAATTTCAAATTTCAAAAATAGAGAAATATGCAAGAAGAAGAGATTATGAAAGTAGTTTAGATTGGTTAATAGCAAGTAATTTAGTAATTCCTTGTCATTTTGTAGAAAAATTTGAAACTCCATTAAAAGGTTTTATGGACGAAGAAAAGTTTAAATTGTACTTAAGTGATACGGGTCTTTTAACAGAATTATTGGAAATACCAAGAAATAAAATGTTGTTAAATGAAGATTTCCAATATAAGGGAGTAATTACAGAAAATTATGTTGCAAATGAATTGCACGCAAATAATATTAGTTTATATTATTGGGCTAAAAATCAAGTAGCAGAAATAGATTTCTTAATTGATACTTGTGATGGTGTAATTCCAATTGAAGTAAAAGCAAATGAAAATAAGAAATCTAAAAGTTTAAATTATTTTATGGATAATAATAAAGTTAATTATGGAATAAGAATTTCAGCAAATAATTTTGGCTTTACAAATAATATAAAATCAGTACCTTTGTATGCAACTTTTTGTATAAAGAAAGATAAAGAAAATAATTAAAAATTATAAAAGAAGTATGTAATTAGTAAAAAACATGCTTCTTTAATTATTTCTTTTATATGGTTTTATTTCGTCAGTTAATTCTAAAATATAATCAGTTGAAGTATTGTAAAATTTTGCAAGAATTTTTATATATTCAGCAGGAATATCACGTTTTCCTAGCTCATATAAGCTATATTGTTGGCGTGTTATTTTTAGTATTTCTGCTATATTTACTTGTTTTAAATCTCTATCTTCTCTTAAATCTTTTAATCTTTTTAAATACATAAAATCAACCCTTCTTATGTTTATAAAACAATTTTATCATGCATTTAAATAAATGCCTTGACATGCATTCAAATGAATGATAAAATTTATTTGCATTCGATTAAATGCAAAACATAAGAAGAGGTGAATAAGAGCATGAAACAAAATAAAGGAATAACATTAATAGCATTAATTATAACTATAATAGTACTTTTAATATTAGCAGGAGTAAGTCTTGCAATGCTAACGGGAGAAAACCGGGATACTTTCGCGAGCCAATAAAGCAAAAAAATTAACAGAAATATCAAGTGAAAAAGAGGTAATTCAAATAGTAACAATATCAGATGAAATGGATAAAACACAAGGAAATGAGCCTATGTATAATATAGGAAAACCACTTTATGATAAAAATTTTGAAAATAGTAATATATGGGATATGATAATAATAAACAAAACACAAGAAAAATATGGAACAGGATGTGTATATATAGAAAAAGGAACAGAAATAAAAGATTATGGAGAAACAAAATATAACTGGATAGTAGATAAAAATGGAGAGGTAATACAATTAGAAGAAGGAGAATATACAGAATTATCATATGGAGATGAATTAGCAGTAACAGAGGGGCTAGTATTTAATGTAGATTCAAATAATATAGATAATAATGATTTAACAACATGGGGAGAAGGAGTATCATTACATGGATTTGAAAACAATGCAACAACAACATCTAAAGGATTAGAATTTGATGGAATAGATGATTATGTAGAGTTTAAATCAACAGCAGATTATAGCAAAGGATTTACTCTTTCTTTTTATGGGATAAGTAATAATGGTAAATATTTTTTCTCTAAACAGAAAGAAAACAATGTTGCATATTCTTGTAGATTTGCTCTATATAACAAACTTGAATTTAATACATCAAAAAAAATGGCAAATTCGAAGTGGTCAATAGCCCCTGGCAATGATAATGGGATATTAGCGATTCCATGTTCATATACATTAGGAGAAATAATATATTTTGATTTAACATTTGATGCTAAAAAAAATGAATTTAAATTATATAAAAATAATGAATTTATAGATAGTGATATAGTAGATGAAAGATATTGGCATGGAGAAGATGGAGGAAGGCAAATATTTGAAGATGATACTATTTTTTGCTATTTAGGAAGAGGATATGGAGGGAGTATAGGAGGCACATGGATCTATGCAGAGACAACTATATATAGTTTAAGATTATATAACAGACCATTAAATGAAGATGAATTAAAAAGTAATTATGACAAAACAATCGCAGAACATAATATAAATTAATAGAAAATATGAATAAAAATTTGACTAAACACTTACGTATTGTTATAATAGAGCTGTTGATAAAACAGTTCTATTTTTGAAAATTAAAAGCTGTTTTTTGCCCCCGTCCCAAAAAACAGCAAGAAAGAAAAAAGAGGGAGAGGGAAGGAAAGAAAAAAAGGAAAGAGGTAATAAGAATAATGGAAAAAATAATAAAAACAATAGCAGAAGAATTAGGAATTAAGGAAAAACAAGTAGAAAATGCAATTAAATTAATAGATGAAGGAAATACAATACCATTTATTGCACGTTATAGAAAAGAAGTAACAGGAGGTTTAAGTGATGAAATACTTAGGGAATTAGGAGAGAGACTAAGTTACCTAAGAAATTTAGAACAAAGAAAAGAAGAAGTTATAAAATCAATTGATGAACAAGGAAAATTAACAGATGAAATTATGCAATCTGTTGCAATAGCTAAAACTTTAGCAGAAGTGGAAGATATTTATAGACCATATAAACAAAAAAAGAAAACAAGAGCGACAGTTGCTAAAGCTAAAGGTTTAGAGCCACTAGCGAATATTATATTAGAACAAAAAGAAACAAAAGATATAAAAGAAATTGCAAAAGAGTATGTAAATATAGACAAATTATCAGAAGAAGATAAGAAAAATAAAGATAAAGTAGTAGCAACAGTAGATGATGCAATTGCGGGAGCTTTAGATATAATTGCAGAAATAATATCTGATGAACCAAAATATAGAAAACAAATAAAGAAATTCTGTTATAGAGAAGGTTTAATTGTAACAAAAGCATCTAAAGAAAATGAAAAATCTAATTATGAAATGTATTATGATTATAAAGAAGCTATAAAATATATACCAAGCCATAGAATTTTAGCAATTAACAGAGGGGAAAAAGAAAGCTTTTTAAAGGTAAGTTTAGAAAAACCAGAAGATAAGATTTTAAATTATATAGAAAGAGATATTATAAAAGGTGAAACACAATTTACAGCTATGCTTAAAGAAACTATTTTTGATAGTTTTAAAAGATTAATAGAACCTTCAATTGATAGAGAAATACGTTCTGACTTAACAGAAAAAGCAGAAGAAAAGGCAATTAAAGTTTTTGGTAAAAATTCTAAACAATTACTTTTAGGGGCACCGATAAAGGGAAAAACTGTTATGGGCTTTGACCCAGCATATAGAACTGGTTGTAAAATTGCTGTAATTGATGAAACAGGAAAAGTTTTAGATTATACAACAGTATATCCAACAGAACCTCAAAATGATGTAGAAGGTGCTAAGAAAGAATTATTAAAATTAATTGAAAAAGATAAAGTAGATATGATAGCAATAGGAAATGGAACAGCTTCTCGCGAGTCTGAAATGTTTGTTGCAGATATGATAAAAGAAGCTTCAAGAGATGTTCATTATGTAATTGTAAGTGAAGCGGGAGCATCTGTATATTCTGCATCTAAACTTGCAACAGAAGAATATCCAGATATAAATGTATCAATAAGAGGGGCTATATCAATTGCAAGGAGATTACAAGACCCTTTAGCAGAACTTGTTAAGATAGATCCAAAGGCAATAGGTGTTGGACAATATCAACACGACGTAAATCAAAAGAAATTATCAGAAAGCCTAACAGCAGTAGTAGAAGATAGTGTTAACAAAGTAGGAGTAGATGTAAATACAGCAACACCATCACTTTTATCTTATGTATCAGGAATAAACAATACGATTGCAAAAAATATTGTTAAATATAGAGATGAAAATGGTAAACTAAAAAATAGAAAACAATTATTAAAAGTACCAAAACTAGGAAAAGTAGCTTTTGAACAATGTGCAGGGTTTATTAGAATATATGACGGAGATAACCCTTTAGAATTAACAGCAGTACACCCAGAAAGTTATGAGGCAACTGAAAAATTACTTGCTGAAATTGGTTTTGATAAAAATGATTTAAAAGATAAAGAAAAATTAGAAGACTTGCGAAATAAATTAAAATCTATAAATGTAGAAAAAACAGCAAAAGAATTAGGCATTGGAGAAATGACATTAGGTGATATTATAGAAGAATTATCAAGACCGGGAAGAGATCCTCGTGAAGATATGCCAAAGCCTATTTTAAGAAGTGATGTTTTAAAATTAGATGATTTAAAAGAAGGTATGATACTTACTGGAACAGTAAGAAATGTAATTGATTTTGGTGCATTTGTAGATATTGGTGTAAAACACGACGGCTTAGTACATATTTCAGAAATGAGTGATAAATATATTAAAAACCCATCTGAAATTGTATCAGTTGGTGATATTGTAAAAGTTAAGGTAATTAATATAGATAAAGAAAGACAAAAAGTTGCTTTATCTATGAAAGTATAAATTTTAAAGCAAAAACCAGTAGGAAAAAATATAAACTATACTTACTGGTTTTGTTTTTGTCGAAAACTGTAAAATATTGCGATGAAAAATAAAATTATTTGCAACTTTTTATGGAAAACTACTTGACAAAAAATGTAAAAGGTTGTAATATGTATTTACTTTAATTTATTTTTAATTTTTTCTTCAAAAAATCCCAAGAAAAATAAATAAATATAAAAAAAGACTAGTCGATACATAAGAAAAAGGATTAAAGAATTTTATAAAAATAAATAAAGTAAATTAAATCAAAATTTTTATTCTAATTATTCCAAAAAATTAGAAAAATAAAGAAAATAAGAGAAAAA
>CALXFB010000032.1 GCA_944387475.1 uncultured Clostridia bacterium | reverse complement strand
CAACGTCTTTATAAAGAACTTAGCACTATTTAATTAAAATAGTGCTAGGGACGGAAATTTTAATTTCCGTTTTGTTCGCATTGGAATTTTTGCAATAGGAAGTGGATATGATATGTATAAAGAGGCATTAGAAAATATGCCTCTTTCACAAAAAGTAGAGGAAATAAAATCTGGTGAAAATTATACAAAAATTAAGGATTTACCTAAAATATATTTAGAAGCAGTAATTGCAGTAGAAGACCATAGATTTTATAGTCATCCTGGGATTGACATTATTGCTATTGCAAGAGCTATAGTAAATGATATAAAGGCTTTTAAATTAGTAGAAGGAGGAAGTACTATTACTCAGCAATTGGCTAAAAATATGTATTTTACTAATAAGAAGAGCTTTATAAGAAAGATTGCAGAAATGTTTATGGCATTTAATATTGAGAAAAATTATAATAAAAATGAAATTTTAGAGTTATATGTAAATACCAGTTATTTTGGAAATGGTTACGAAAATATAAAAGAGGCAAGTATGGGCTATTTTGGAAAAGAACCTAAAAGTTTAAGTGATAGAGAGGCAATTATGCTAGCAGGAATACCTAATGCACCATCTAATTATAATCCAAGAGCAAATAAAGAGTTAGCAAAAAGAAGACAAGAACAGGTAATTAAAAGAATGATTAAATATGGATATATTACTAAACAACAGGCAAATGCTATATTATACCGGAAATTAAGACTTTATTAATTGTTTTATTTTGTATTTTATGGTATAATACTTAAGGAATGGAGGGAAAATTAATGAGATGTCCAAGATGTGGAAGTGAAAATATTTCTAGTGTTGTAGACACAAAAACACATACAAAAGGTTTTGATGGTGGAAATGCTTGTTGTGGTTATTTACTTTTAGGTTGGCCAGGAATCCTTTGTGGTTTATGTGATACTGGTGATACCACAACAACTACAAGAATTAGAAATATTTGCAATGATTGTGGTAATAGATTTTAATGAAAAGAAGTACTAAAATTAAAACTTGGGCATTTTTAATGAGGTTAGGAAATAGGTGTGGTTGTCATCAAAGAGAAGATAGGAGTTTTTTTCTTGGGCAATGGCAATTTCCGGTATGTAGCAGATGTACAGGTATTCTTACAGGACAAGTTATAGGAATTATTTTATATATTTTTTCTGTTAGAATTCCATTTTACTTAAGTTTCTTATTTTTATTAATAATGTTTTTAGATTGGTTTATACAATATAAAAATATAAAAGAGTCTACAAATATACGTAGGTTTATAACAGGAAATTTAGCCGGAATAGCACAAATAAGTATTTTAATAAATATAGTTTTATGGATAATTGAGAGTTTTTAAAGGGGGAATAGTTTCTTGGAAGAGAGTTTAGCACTTGTTAAGTATGAAGAATTATCCACAAAAGAAAAATTGATTATGTATTTTTTAATCTATGCCTTTTTAGGATGGGTTTTAGAGACTTTTTATGGTATTTTAGTATTAGGGCATTTTGTTAAAAGAGGATTTCTATTCGGACCATTATGCCCAATTTATGGCTTTGGTGCTGTGATTTTTATACTAATTTTTGATGGATTAAAAGGACATAATGTGAAGAAATTTTTTATATCAATGATAGTGTTTTCTATATTTGAATTTGTTGCTTCATGGATATTAGAAATGGCTTTTAATTTAAGATGGTGGGATTATTCAGATGCAATGTTTAATATACAAGGACGTATTTGCTTAAGTTTTTCTATTCTTTGGGGCTTAGCAGGAATTATATTTTCTAATTTTTTACATCCTTTTATAGAAAAGAAAACACAAATTATATTACAAAAAATTGCATTTCCTATGCAAAGAGTAATTATTTATACATTGGCATCAGTTTTAGTTACTGATTTCATATTATCTTGTGTTAAATATATAAAAATATAAAAATAAAGAATACAGGCTAAATATTAGCTTGAGTTCTTTATTTTTAAAGAAAAGCAATAAATATAATACTTTTAATAATAAATTTTGTGTTTTAATATTTTATTGAGTTGCACTTGTAGTATCATTGGCTGATTGTAGAGAAGTTATATCTAAATTACCCTTTGTATAATTAAAAACATCTAAGCTAATTTGTGCAATAACCTCAGCAGAATTGGTAATACCTTTTGTAAAAACACCTATTAAATAAGGACTTTCTGTATATACTATACCATAATCATGAACATAATTTCCATAACTTCCGTATTTATGAGCAACATCATAATCTGTTATATATTGTTTCAAATATTTTCCCATAGAAGATTTTTTCATATCAGATATTAATTTTTGGTACTCTTCTTGGTGTGCATATAAATAATTAATAACATCATAAGCAAATCCAGCAGAAATTATATTACTACTATAAAATTTATCAGGAACAGGTTCATCTGAATATTTAGTAATTTTTCTTTTAGCATTTGAATAACCTAAATTTTTAATTAAAATATTTACAGCAGTATTGTCACTATTTACTATAGCTTGTTCTAATAAAAAATTTAAAGGAACTTTATCACCGGCAGAATAAAGAGATGCAGTTGTTCCACCACCAGCTTCATAGCAATCATCGGCATATAATAACTCTGAATTTTCTGTATAATTTCCTAAATTTATTTCATCATAATAATACATAGAAATTGGAACTTTTATAGTACTTGCAGCTGTAAAATATGCATCTTGATTATAAAAATAATATTTTTTATCATTTACATTATAATAAAAAAATGCAAAATTATTTTCATTAAATCCATATTTTGAAATCTCATATTCAATTAAATTTTTTAAATTATCATCTTCCATAGGTTCTATTTCCTTTATTTCTTCTACTTTTTCTGGCTTAGTAGTTGTTTCAGTTGCTACTTCTGTTTTATTAGTATTTGTAGTATTTTGTGTTTCATCTTCAGAAGCAATACTTTGTGTATCAGTAGCAGGTGTTAAAAAGTCAAATACAATGCATAAAATAAATAAGGAAAGCAAAACAAAAAGTAAAGATTTCTTGAATTTAGGTTGTGAAATAGGTTTAGCATGTTTTCCTCTGGGCAAGAAAAATCATCTCCCATCTTTTTTTTATATTAATATTTATAAAATTAATAAGTTACAATATATTTAAGTATGTAATTTAACTATATATATTATACCAAAAAATTCATAAAAATAATATGGAATTACAAAACTTTTTAAAAATGTTATATAATTATTGATTATTAATATATTAAATGGTATAAAATAAAGTAATAAAAAAGGTAGGAGGGGAACGAAATGACAGAAAAAGAAAAAAGAGATAATGGAAAGCTTTATGATGCAAATTATGATGAAGAATTATTAGAAGAAATGAGAAAAACAAAAGATTTATGTTTTAAATATAATTTAATAGAACCATCAAAAATAGAAGAAAGGGAAAAACTTATAAAAGAAATTTTAGGAGGCACAAAAGATAATATATTAATACAATCTAATTTTTATTGTGATTATGGATATAATATTTTTGTAGGTAGAAATTTTTATACGAATCATAATTGTGTAATCTTAGATGCAGCAAAAGTTGAGTTTCGGAGATAATGTATTTATTGGACCTAATTGTGGCTTTTATACAGCAGGACATCCAATAGAAATAGAAAAAAGAAATAAAGGATTAGAATATGCAAAGCCAATAAAAGTAGGAAATAATGTATGGTTCGGAGGAAATGTAGTTGTACTACCAGGAGTTACAATAGGAAATAATGTAACAATAGGAGCAGGAAGTGTTGTAACAAAAGATATTCCAGATAATTGTGTAGCATATGGAAATCCTTGTAAGAAAATTAAAGATATTAAATAAAAATGTAAAAAGAAATATAAATTAATAAAAATAAAATAAAATAGCCATAATAATATAAAAAATAAAGGAGGCTATTTTGATGGAAAATAATCAAAAAATTAATTGTACAGTAAGTAGCTGTAAATACAATGATGAAGAAAACAAAGGGTGTAAATTACAAGAAATACAAGTAACACCAAAAACAAAGTGTAACAGTAAAAAAGAAGATGAGTCAATGTGTGGAAGCTACGAAAATAATTAATGGGGACGTTTCCTTTGCACACATAAATGTCGTATTGGGGACACATCTATCTGAAAGTGTGTCCCAGATTTTTAAAAACGGCAAAAAGTAAACGTCTCTTGTGTTTCTATATTAATTTTTCCAATTCTCTTATTTTATCACGAAGTTCTGCAGCTTTTTCGAATTCCATCTCTGCTGCAAATTTTAACATCTCATCTGTTAGCTTACTTATTGTCTCTTTTATATCATCTTCTTTTTCAAGTTTATATTCTACTTCTATATCTTTTACATCTGTAACAGTTATTGAATCTCTTACAGATTTATTAATTGTTTTTGGTGTTATATGATGTTTTTTGTTATATTCTTTTTGTATTTTTCTTCTTCTATTTGTCTCAGTAATTGCTTTTTCCATACTATCTGTTAATTCATCAGCATACATAATAACAGTTCCATCTGTATTTCTTGCGGCTCTACCAATAGTTTGTATTAAAGACCTTTCTGAACGAAGGAAGCCTTCTTTATCTGCATCAAGTATTGCAACTAAAGACACCTCAGGAATATCTAAACCTTCTCTTAATAAATTAATGCCAACTAAAACATCAAATTCGCCGAAGTCTAAGATTTCTAATAATTTCCATTCTTTCTAATGCTTTTGTGTCTGAATGCATATAATTTACTTTTATATCTAATCCTTTTAAATATTCGGTTAAATCTTCTGCCATTTTTTTAGTTAGGGTTGTAACTAACACTCTTTCTTTTTTTTCTACTCTTAATCTAATCTGCTCAATTAAATCATCTATTTGATTTTCTACAGGTTTTACTATTATTTTAGGGTCTAAAAGACCAGTTGGTCTTATTATTTGTTCTACTACATTACTTTGACTGTGTTCTTTTTCATAATCTGCAGGTGTAGCACTTACAAAAATTACTTGATTTATTCTTTGCTCAAATTCTTTAAAAGTAAGAGGTCTATTATCAAATGCTGAAGGTAGCCTAAAACCATAATTTACTAAAGACTCTTTACGTGATCTATCTCCATTATACATTGCTTTTACTTGTGGTATTGTAGCATGTGATTCATCAATTAGTAGCAAGAAATCTTTTGGAAAATAGTCAAATAAAGTATATGGTGGGCTTCCTTCTGGTCTGCCACTTATATGTCTTGAGTAATTTTCTATTCCTGAACAGAAACCTGTTTCTTTCATCATTTCTATATCAAAATTTGTTCTTTCTTCTATTCTTTGAGCCTCTATCAATTTATTTTGTGATTTAAAGTATTTTACCCTTTCTTCCATTTCTTGTTCTATTGTGACTATCGCTCTTTCCATTTTTTCTTTTGTTGTAACATAATGTGATGCAGGTGATATTAATATATGTCTTCTTGTTCCTATAGGTTTTCCAGTTAAAGCATTTATTTCTGTTATTTTTTCTATTTCATCTCCCCAGAATTCTACTCTTATTGCATTTTCTGATTGGTCTGAAGGGTATATTTCTACAATATCACCTTTTGCTCTAAAAGTTCCTCTTTTAAAGTCTATTTCATTTCTTGTATATTGCATGCTAACTAATTTTTTTAATACATCATCTCTTTTCTTTTCCATACCAGGTCTTAGAGATAACATCATTTCTTGGTAATCTATTGGGTCACCTAAACCATATATACAAGATACAGAAGCTACTATTATTACATCTCTTGTTTCAAATAATGACAATGTAGCTGAATGTCTTAATTTATCTATCTCATCATTAATAGAAGAGTCTTTTTCTATATATGTGTCTGTAGACGGAATATAGCTTTCTGGCTGATAATAATCATAGTAAGATACAAAATACTCAACATTGTTTTCTGGGAAGAACTCTTTAAATTCTGAGTATAATTGTCCTGCTAGTGTTTTATTATGTGCTAAAACTAGTGTTGGTCTTTGTACTTTATTTATTATATTTGCCATTGTAAAAGTTTTACCGTGAACCAGTAACACCAAGAAGTGTCTGATATTTCTTACCATCTAATACACCTTTGCTTAAATATTCAATTGCATTAGGTTGGTCACCTGTTGGTTTATATTCTGAATGTAATTTAAACATATTTACTCTCCATTTCTTTATAATACTATTAATAACAAAAATTCGTGTAAAAGCTGTTACTAATTTTATTTTTTACACGAATCAAATAATAAATTTTTTTATAAACATTATCAATATTATTTTGTTAATTTATGCGACTTTTATGCCAGTATCAATTATTTCTTGTATAAACGGTGTTTCTGCTTTTTTATAATCTTCAATTCGTATTATATGTGGTTCAATTCTTGTATCAATTTTCCTTCTTAATCTCATTAAATTTAACTCTTCATCAATTATATCATTTTCAAAATCATCTGTTATAATAGCTATATCAATATCACTATCTTCATTATTAGTTCCTTTAGCATAAGAACCGAATAAAATAATTGCTTCTACTTTATAATTTTTACAAATTTTTTCTACATATTTTTGAACTATGTCCATTATTATTTTGTCTCTAATATACTTTTTAGCCATATTCTTATCTCCTCTATATTTTTTAGTTATTCAGAAGTATACTATTATAAATACAATATTATTATAACATTTTTAATAGAATAATACTACTATTTTATTGAATTTTGCGGAAATTCTATACAAATTTACTAACAACTCATTTTAATTATTAAGGAATTTTGTTTCTATAGTGACACAAATATTGCATTAGGGGACAGACCTTTATATAGATTTGTCCCATTTGCGACATAAATGTCGCTAAAGGAAACGTCCCTTTTGACCGTTTATTCTAATTGAAAAAAATAAAAATAAAATGTATAATAACAAATATTGAAAATATTTATATATTTATTTTGATAAGGGGGCTTTTCTTTGATAATAGATAAAGTTAAAAAAATAAATGAAGAAGAAAAAGTAAAAAAGAGAAATGAAAAGGCATCAGACAGAATGATTGGTAAATGGGTTAAATGCGACAATTGTAAAGAAATACTTTATAAAGAAGAATTACACAAAAACTTAAGTGTATGCCCTAATTGTGGAAAACATTTTAGGTTATCAGCAAGAAGAAGAATAAAACAAATAGCAGATGAAGGAACATTTGAAGAAATAGGAAAAGACATATTAACATCTGATCCATTGCAATTTGATGGTTACATGAAAAAAGTAGAAACATTAAGAGAAAAAACAAAAATAGATGAAGCTGTAAAATGTGGAATATGTGAAATAGAAGGACAAAAGGTAGTACTTGGAGTAATGGATGGAAACTTCCTTATGGGAAGTATGGGAAGAGCAGTAGGAGAAAGAATAACTTTATCAATAGAGACAGCAATAAAGAAGAAATTACCATTAATAATGTTTTGCGTATCAGGTGGAGCAAGAATGCAAGAAGGAATAGTATCACTTATGCAAATGGCAAAAACATCTGCAGCAATAGCAAAATTAAATGAAAAAGGCCTTCTTTATATATCAGTACTAACAGACCCAACAACAGGAGGAGTAACAGCAAGTTTTGCAAGTTTAGGAGATATAATTTTAGCAGAACCTAAAGCATTAATAGGATTTGCAGGACCAAGAGTTATAGAACAAACAATAAAACAAAAACTACCAAAAGGTTTCCAAAGTTCAGAATTTTTATTAGAGCATGGTTTTATAGATAAAATAGTAGAAAGAAAAGACATGAAAGAAACATTAGCAAAGTTAATTAGGCTACACACTATAACTACTGTTGCTAAAGGGGGTGTGAAAAAATAATGAATAAAATAACAGCCTGGGATAAAGTAACTTTAGCAAGACAAATGGATAGGCCAAAAGCGTTAGATTATATAAAAAATATTTTTCAAGAATTTGTAGAATTACATGGTGATAGGTATTTTGGAGATGATAAATCAATAGTAGGTGGAATAGCACTATTAGGAAAAATACCAGTAACTGTAATTGGAGAGCAAAAAGGAAAAAATGTAAAAGAAAATATGGAAAGAAACTTTGGCATGCCAGAACCTGAAGGATATAGAAAAGCATTAAGGCTAATGAAACAAGCAGAAAAGTTTAAAAGACCAATAATAACATTTATAGACACACCAGGAGCATATCCAGGAATGGGAGCAGAAGAAAGAGGACAAGGAGAAGCAATAGCCAAAAACTTAATGGAAATGTCAAAACTAAAAGTTCCAATAATATGTATAGTAATAGGAGAAGGCTCAAGTGGAGGAGCCTTAGCAATAGGAGTAGGAGATAGGGTTGTAATGCTAGAAAATGCAGTATATTCTATTTTATCCCCAGAAGGTTTTGCAAGTATATTATATAAAGATTCAAGTAAAGCAAAAGAAGCAGCAGAAAATATGAAATTAACAGCAAAAGACTTGAAAAAATTAGGAATAATAGATAAAATAATAAAAGAACCAGAAGATGGAGCACAAAATGATTTTGAAACAATATGTAAAAACATAAAAGAATATTTACTAAAAGAAATTAAAAACTTAGAAAAACTAACTAAAGAAGAGTTAGTACAACAAAGATATAAAAAATTTAGGGTAATGTAATAGGAACGTTTCGTTTAGCGACATTTATGTGTGCAAAGGAAACGTCCCCAATAAAAGGAGGAATTTATAATGATTTTAAAAGGAAAAAAAGTAGTTATTATGGGAGTTAGAAATAAATGGAGTATAGCTTGGGGAGCTGCTCAATCAGCTTATGAGCAAGGTGCAGAGGTTATTTGTACTTGTGCTGAAGAAAACTTAGAAAAGGTAAATAAATTATTAGAAGAATTACCAGGAGCAAAAGCATATGTTTTAGGTGATGTAAGTTTAGATGAAAATATAGATAAATGTTTAGACGAAATAAAAGAAAATCATGGAAAAGTGGATGGAGTTTTACATGCAATTGCACATGCAAATACTGAAGATTTAAGAAATGATTTTATATTAACTTCAAGAGATGGTTTTGCACATGCAAATGATGTAAGTGCATATTCATTAGTTGCAATTGTAAGAAAATTAAGAGAAAAAGATATGTTAAATGAAGGAGCAAGTATTGTTGCATATACATATTATGGTTCTGAAAAATCTATTGATGGATATAATGTTATGGGTGTTGCAAAAGCAGCATTAGAGGCTAGTATTAGATATTTAGCAAAAGATTTAGGAAAAGATAAAATGAGAATTAATGGTATTTCAGCAGGACCTATTAAAACTCTATCTGCAAAAGGAATTAAAGATTTTAATTCTATATTAGATGTAGTAGAACAAAGAGCTCCGCTACATGAAAATGTAACTCCATCTCAAGTAGGCGATAGCACAGCATTTTTATTTAGTGATTTATCAAGTGCTATTACTGGAGAGATTATACATGTAGATAATGGTTTTTCAACAGTTGGAGTATAGAATAGTTATAAAAAATATATGAATAATATAGGCAAATAATTTACAAGATTATCTGCCTTTTATTATTATCTTCTTTCGTATATCTTTAATATATTTTAATATATCTTAATATATCTACATATATTTTCATTTCTTTTCCATTTCTTTTTTTATATTCTCTAATGCTTCAGCTAATTGATCTGGACAAGATGTTCCTTTATTTCCACAAGGTATACCTTTTAATCTTTTTATTGCTTCATCAATATCCATTCCTTGAATTAACCTTGATACACCAACAGTATTACCAGCACAGCCACCGAACTATTTCTACTTTTTCTATTATGTTTCCTTTTACTTCAATTTTCATTTCTTTTGAGCATACATTTTTTGGACTATATACATATTGCATTTTTTATCACCTCAAATATTAAAAATATTTCTTATTTTAATATAACATTAAAAAACGAAAACAACAAGTAATAAAACCAGGAAATTTTTAAAAAATATTGATTATTGCTTAAAAATATGGTATATTTAAAATATAGAAAGCAATAAAATTATATAAATTGCATATAATATTATTGCTAAATATAGCAAAAAGCGGTGAATCCAGCCATTAAATTGGAACTTAAAAAAGCGGTGAATCCAGCCATCAAATTGGAACTTAAAAAAGTGGGATTAGAGACAAAGCTCTAATCCTTTTATGTATTTTTTGTTTTAACAATTCTTAATATATAATTAAAATGATAAGGAGGGAATAGAATGATTGCAAATTTAAAAATTGTTAGAATTAATACAGATTATTGTGATTATTTAAGAAAATTTGATAATAAAGTGGCTTATAATAAAAATGAGAAGGAATTAAGACATTTTATAGGAATATTATTTAAAATAGAGACTTGTAAATATTTTGCTCCATTATCAAATCCAAAACCAAAACATAAAATATGAGAAATACATTAGATTTTTTCAAAATAAAAGGAGGAGAATTAGGTGCTGTTAATTTTAATAATATGATACCGGTAAACACTAATAACTATTCTTTAGTTGATTTAAATAAAGAAACATTAACTATTGCAGAATTAAAATATCAAAAATTATTAAAAGAACAGTTATCTTGGCTAAATGCAAATTATTATCAAGTAAAAAATAAATCTTTTAAGTTATATAAATTATATAATAATGGAAAATTACCTAAAAATATAAAATCAAGATGTTGTAATTTTAAATTATTAGAAGAAAAATGTGTAGAATATAATAAATAATTAGTAGTTAATAAAATAAAAAGCATATACAGATATAAAGTAAAGTATATGCTTTTATATTTTCCATAAATGTTTTTCTAAATCAACATGAAAATCATCTTTAAAAGTAATACCTTCATTTTTTAAGAAAAAATATTGTTCATCCCAACCAGGAACAAGTCTTCCTTTATGATTTACAACTCTATGGCAAGGAAAATCACCATATCTAAAAGACATTTTTAAAACTCTTCCAACAAGTCTTGCATTTTTTTCTTTTCCAATTAGTTTTGCAATTTGTCCATAGGTCGCAACAGAACCTTCAGGGATTTCTGATACAACAGATAAAATTAAATATGCTAAATCATCATCTAAAACTCCCAAAATTAATCACCTCAAAAAAATTATATTATAGAAAAAAGATAATTTCAATAAAATTTAAAGCAAAACATTGTACAAAGATAAAGCAAGTCAAGTGTTTTTAGAAATGAATTACTATTTCATAACAAAAAAATTTACTTTTTTCCAATAAGGTATTTACAAATACTCTAACTTTGTATAAAATAAATGTATGCTAAAAGCATATAAAAAATATATGCACTTGGCACAACAAAATGAAATTATAGCAAATACGTAATGTATTATGTGTGTAATATAAGAATAAAAAGAGAAATTTTGGAAATAATAACAAATGAAAAAGGAGAAAAAAGGAACATGAATAAAGTGGGAGTTGTAAGCCTTGTGGCTGTAAGAGAGAGAGAGAGAGAGAGAGAGAGAGAGCTATACTTTAATGAAATAAATAATAATAAAATAAATATAAATAATAAGATAGCAATAAACCTAAAAATGGAGAAATTTAGGTTTTATATTGTTATCTTTTTTGTTGTTTTTAAGTTTAAAGAAACAAAGGACATGAAAATAAATATAAATGAAAGTTAAAACAAAAGAATAAGAAAATAAAACACTAAAATAAATTAACAAGGGAGAGATGAAAAATGTTTAAAAAGAATAAAGGAATTACATTAATTGCATTAGTAATTACAATCATAGTTTTGCTTATTTTGGCGGGAGTTTCAATTGCTATGTTAACAGGAGAAAATGAAATTTTAACACAAGCACAAAAAGCAAAAGAAGAAACAGAAAAAGCACAGCAAGAGGAAGACGCAACAATTAATCAATATGAAAGTTATATAAATCAAGTAACAAATACAGAAGCAGTAGTAGGAGAAATAGTAACTGGAGGAAATAAACCGTATACAAATAATGGAACAGCAATAATTCCAGAAGGATTTATGATTGTACCAGGGCTTGACAATGTAGAAGAAGGGCTTGTTATTTCAGATAATGCAAGTGACACAGAAAAAGAGGGAGAGACTTTAGTTGCAGAAGGTAATCAATTTGTATGGGTACCAGTCCCAGAGTTTACAGAATTTAAAAGAGAACATTTTGGAACAGAAGAACAAAAATGGTGGAATGATTTTGTAACAGATGAAATGAGTGAAGATGATATGTATGAATCAACAGCAGATGGAATAGCAAATACAACAGAAGTAGAAAAGATGTATAAAAGTATAAAAGATAATAATGGATTTTATATAGGAAGATATGAGGCGGGAAAAGATGAAGAAAATGTAATAACTAAAAAAGGAGTAGAAGTATATAATAAAATAAAATGGGGAAATAGTATATCTGATGAAACAGAAGGAGCGATAGAAAAATCGAGAAATTTTAGCTCTCAAAGAGGATATACAAATGTAACATCTACATTGACTTATGGAGTACAATGGGATGCAGTAATGAGATGGATATGTACAGATGAAAGTTTAGAAAAATATCTAACAAATAGTGAGGGGAAAGGCAATTATTTAGATAATGATGATACTAATAATCCTGCTAAAACTGGAAGTGATGTTTCTTATCAAATTAAGCATATATATGATTTAGCTGGCAATTTATCTGAATGGACGATGGAAATAGATTCGGGGCTTTATCCTGTACTTAGAGGAGGGTGTTATAAAGATGAAGGAGATAAAAATACTTGTAGTGGAAGAGGAAGTAATCTACCTGTGACAATTTCCGAAGTATATGGATTCAGAATAGCTTTATTTATTAATTAAACTAAAAATTATCTTAAGTGGCTACGATGAATATTGTAGATGCAAGTAGTTATTCTGGTGATGATAGATATTATACTAATGGAAAGTAAGAATGTGTTTTTAGCTTTTATAATCTGCTAATGGCCGAATAGAAATTCTATATTATAATAAATGATAAAATAAAAGTATAAAAAAAGGAAAGAGGAGAAAATGTAAAATGCATAAAAATAAAAAAGAGATTAAAAATAAAGGAATTACGTTAATTGCATTAGTAATTACAATCATAGTTTTGCTTATTTTGGCGGGTGTTTCAATTGCTATGCTAACAGGAGAGAACCGGAATACTTACACAAGCAAATGATGCAAAAGTTATAACAGAATTTTCAGCAGTAAAAGAAGCTGTAGCATTAAAGAAAAATGAGATAGAAACATATAAGAGAATTGGAGAAAAAGAAAATATAGCAAAAGTAGGAACAGCTTATACAAATGAAAATCCATATGGACCAATAAATATATGGGGATATGAAACAGTATTCGGAGAAGGATGGTATAAGTTAAATGAAGAAGATTTAAAAAGTTTAGGAATAACAAATGCTAAGAATGAATATGTAGTAAACTATGATAATGGATATGTAATATCAACAGAAAAGTTTAGCTACAATGGAGAAGAAACATATACAACGGATAAAGTAGAAATAAAACAATTAGCAACAGGAGCATATAGTTTATATCTACTTAGAAGTGATGGTACTTTATGGGTAACAGGACATAACCAATATGGAGAATTAGGATTAGGTGATACAGAGAATAGGAATACATTTGAGCAAGTAAAATTAACAAATATTAAGAAAATATATTCAAGTATGTATTGTCCATTTGCAATGACAGAAGATAATGAAGTATATGCTTGGGGATATAACGTACATGGTCAATTAGGATTAGGTGATACAGAAAACAAATTAGTACCTACAAAAGTAAATATAGCAGATGTAAAAGAAATTTATCCATATTGGTATCATACACTTTTAATGAAAAATGATGGAACAATATGGGGAACAGGAGAAAATGATTATGGAGAACTTGGATTAGGAGATAACAACAATAGAACAGATTTTACAAAAATAGATATAAAGGGTGTTAAAGATATAAAATTAGGAAATGCACACAGTATAATTTTAAAAAACAATGGAACAGTATGGGTAGCAGGAGAAAATAGCTGTGGTCAATTA
Source organism: uncultured Clostridia bacterium (assembly GCA_944387475.1). Taxonomy (GTDB): domain Bacteria; phylum Bacillota; class Clostridia; order TANB77; family CAG-508; genus CAG-269. The sequence goes on along the minus strand of CALXFB010000032.1, from coordinate 9,168 downwards.
GGATTAGGTGATAGCGAAAACAGAAACGTATTTACTAAAACAGATTTATCTAATGTGAAACAAATAGTAAATGCAAGTGTAGAAACTATAATCTTGAAAAATGACGGAACAGTATGGGGGACAGGTGTTAATAAAAGAGGAGAATTAGGGATAGGAAATACGGAACAGCAGAATACATTCCAAAAAGCACAGATAGAAAATGCAGATGAAATTAAATGTGATTATTCGACGGTAATTGCAAAAACAAAAGATGGAAAATTGTATGGGTGGGGATTGAATGCTACCTATCAATTTGCATTAGGAAACAATGAAAATATATTAGTGCCTCAAGAGTTGTCATATGAAGATGTAAAAGAAATATATGCGGGAGGAGTAGAAAACATATTTTTTATAAGAAATGACAATACATTATGGGGATGCGGAAGTAATTGGGCTGGTCAAATGGCACAAGGAGATTATCAAGCACATACTGATTTTGTAAAAATAGATTTTATTAAATAAAAAACACAGCAAAGTCGTTTTAGAAAGTTTTATCTAAAACGATTTTTATATTAGTTTGTTCTATTTTTTACATAATCTTATTGTATGTTTTTTACTATTTTTATTTTTTTGATAAAATTTTTCAGTAAAATACTACTTGGTCGGTTATTGATAGAAAATAAAAAAAGTAGTATAATGTGGAAGATAAATAAAAAGAAAAAAGGAGGGGAAAAAGAGAAAAATATGAAAGTTGCAATAACATATGAAAATGGAGAGGTTTTCCAGCATTTTGGACATACAAAACATTTTAAAATATATGAAATAGAAGAAAATAAAATAATAAAAGATAAAATAATAGATGTAAAAGAAAAAGAAGGTCATGGAGCATTAGCAGGGTTACTTTCTTTAGAGAAGGTTGACATTTTAATTTGTGGTGGAATTGGAAATGGTGCAAAAGAAGCACTAAAATTGTCTAATATAGAATTATATTCAGGAATAACAGGAAAATGTGATGATGTTATAACTAAATTTATAGAAGGAAAATTAGAACAAAATGAAAATGCTAATTGTAACCATCATCATCATGAAGAGCATAATTGTAAGCACAATTGTGATAAGAATGGTTGCAGTGGAAAATAAAAAGAAATGGAGAGGATAAAAATGAGTACAAATATAATAGAAGTAAGAGATTTAAAAGATATGTTAGAAAAAACAGGAAAATTATACGGTGATAGACCTGGTTATAAAATAAAAATAGGTGAAGAAAAATATAAAGTATATACACATAAAGAAATAAGAGATATGATAAACTATTTAGGAACAGCATTAATTAGTTTAGGATTAAAAGATAAAAAAATAGCAGTAATTGGAGAAAATAGATATGAATGGGAACTTGCATATTTATCAATAGTATGCGGAACTGGAATAGTAGTTCCTTTAGATAGGTCGCTTCCAGATAATGAATTAGAAGAGCTAATAGAAAGATCAGAAGTAGAAGCAATATTCTATTCTAAAAAATATGAAGAAACTATTAAAAAAATAAGATTTAGCGAAAAAAATAAATTGAAACACTTAATCTCAATGGATACAACAGAACATGAAGAAGGAATATATTCAGAAAAAGAATTAATAGAAAAAGGAAAAAAATTATTAGAAGAAGGAAACAAAGAATTCTTAGAAGCTAAAATAAATCCAGAAGAAATGAATATAATGCTATTTACATCAGGAACAACATCAAAATCAAAAGTAGTAGCTCTATCACATAAAAACTTAGTATCAAATGTAATGGATTTTGCATCTGTATTAACAGTAGATTCAAGTGACAGAATATTATCATTTTTACCATTGCACCACGTATTTGAATGTACAGTAGGAATGTTATATTCATTATACATAGGAGCTCAAAGATCATTTTGTGATGGAATAAGACATATTGTAGAAAACTTAAATGAATATGAAATAACATTTGCATCTTTTGTACCTGCAATATATGAGAGCATGTATAAAACAATTCTAAAAGGACTTGAAAAACAAGGAAAATTAGAAGCTGTAAAAAAACTTATGGAACAAAATAAAAACAAAACAATGGAAGAAAAGAAAGAAATATTTAAAGATATTCATAAAATCTTTGGTGGAAATATAAAATTATTTGTAAGTGGAGCCGCAGCTTTAGATAAAGAAGTAGAATATGCATTTAGAGATTGGGGAATTAATTTATGCCAAGGGTATGGATTAACAGAAACATCACCAGTAATTGGAGTAGAAACAGATGACAATTTCAGAGTAGGTTCAATAGGAAAAGCCCTTCCATCTATCAAAGCAAGAATAGATGATGCAAATGATGAAGGAATGGGAGAACTTACAGTAAAAGGCCCTAATGTAATGCTTCGGATATTATGGAGATGAAGAAGCAACAAAAGAAGTAATGGAAGAAGACGGTTGGTTCCATACAGGAGACTTAGCAAAAATAGATGAAGATGGATATATATTTATATGCGGAAGAAAGAAAAGTGTAATTGTTCTTAAAAACGGTAAAAATATATTCCCAGAAGAAATGGAAGCACTAGTTAATAAAATAGAAGGTGTAAAAGAGTCATTTATTTTTGGAAAAAGACAATCAGATGATAAAGATGATATTAAAATAAATGTAAAAATTATATTTGATAGAGAAATAATGCAAGAAGCATATAAAGCAAAAACAGATGAAGAAATTCGTAAAGTTCTATCAGATAAAATAAAGGAAATAAATAAGATTATGCCAAAATATAAAGCAATAAGAGGTATGATAATTTCAGAAGAACCACTAATTAAAACAACAACAAATAAAATAAAAAGACAAGCAAACTTAGATAAAATAAATGAATAATTAGACAAATTAAAATAGGTGAGATAGCTCACTTATTTTTTTGTAAAAAAATTTAAAAAAAGTATTGACAGTTGAATAGTTATTCACATATAATATAATTAAAGTTGAATAAATATTCAATTATTAGATTTAGAAAGGAGAAAAAATAATGCCAAAAAATGAATTTACATGTGACTGTAATGTGATTCACCAAGATGTAGTAGATAAAACAATAAAAGATATGCCTGATGAAGATTTATTTAATAAATTAGCAGAATTTTTTAAAATATTAGGTGATACAACAAGAGTAAAAATATTATTTGCATTAGACCAAAACGAAATGTGTGTATGTGATATAGCAAATGTGTTGGGAATGAGTAAATCATCAATATCACATCAATTAGGAACATTAAGAAGAAGTGGAATTGTTAAATGTAGAAAATCTGGAAAAGAAGTTTTTTACATGTTAGATGATGAACATGTACAAAAAGTATTTGAAATAGGTTCTGAACATATAGAACATAAAAAGTAGGAGGGAAAAGGAATGAAGAGTAAATTTAAAATAGAAGGATTAGATTGTGCAAATTGTGCAAATGAATTAGAAAACGAGTTGGGAAAAATAGAGGGAATAGAAAATGTTAGTATAAACTTTCTTATGCAAAAAATGGAGCTTGAATACAAGGAAGAAAATAAAGAAGAAATATTAGAAAAAGTAAAAAAAGTAATAAAAAAAGAAGAACCAGATGTTATTATAAAAGAAATCTAAGGAGGTTTTTAGGTAAAAATGAAGGAAAAGAAAATTAAAATAATAATAGCACTTGTATTGTTTTTTATAGCACTTATACTAAATTTTAGTAATGAATTGATAAACAATGCTATATATATAATTTCATATATTATTGTAGGTTTAGAGATTGTAAAAAAAGCAATAAGAAATATAATAAGGGGAAAAGTTTTTGATGAAAACTTTTTAATGACAGTTGCAACAATAGGAGCATTTTTTATTGGAGAATTTCCAGAAGCAGTTGCAGTTATGTTGTTCTATCAAATTGGAGAATTATTCCAAAGCTATGCAGTAGATAAATCAAGAAAATCAATAGCAAGTTTAATGGATATAAGACCAGACTTTGCAAATGTAGAAAGAGATGGAAAAATAGTAAAAATAAATCCAGAAGAAGTAAAAATAGGAGAAACAATAATAATAAAACCAGGAGAAAAAATCCCATTAGATGGTTATATAATAGATGGAAAATCAAGTCTTGATACAAAAGCATTAACAGGAGAAACAATACCAAAAGATGTAGAAAAAGGAGAAGAAGTATTAAGTGGTTCAATAAATCTAAACGGAGTTTTAAAAATAAAAGTAAAAAAAGAATTCGGAGAATCAACTGTAAGTAAAATATTAGATTTAGTAGAAAATGCAAGTAGTAAAAAATCAAAATCAGAAAACTTTATCACAAAATTTGCTAAATATTATACACCAATAGTTGTAATAATAGCAGTTTTTCTTGCAGTATTTCCACCACTTTTAATAGAAGGAGCAAGTTTTTCAGATTGGATATATAGAGCATTATCATTTTTAGTAGTATCTTGCCCATGTGCTTTAGTTATCTCAATTCCTTTAAGTTTCTTTGGTGGAATAGGTGGAGCATCTAAAATGGGAATATTAATAAAGGGAAGTAATTATTTAGAACAATTATCAAAACTTGAAACAGTTGTATTTGATAAAACAGGAACATTAACAAAAGGAACATTTGAAGTACAAAAAATAGAAGAAGTAGGAATTTCAAAAGAAGAATTATTAAAAATAACAGCATATGCAGAAAGTTTTTCAAACCATCCAATTTCACTTTCTGTAAAAACAGCATATGGAAAAGATATAGATGAAAAGCAAATAGAAAAAACACAAGAATTATCAGGATTGGGAGTAGAAGCAAAAATTAATAATAAATATGTATTAGTCGGAAATGAAAAACTAATGAAAGAAAAAAATATAGAATATGTAAAATCAAATGATATAGGAACAGTGCTTTATATAGCAATAGATGGCAAATTCAAAGGTTATATAGTAATTGCAGACAAAATAAAAGAAGATGCTAAAAAAACAATTAAAGATTTAAGAAAAAATAATATAAAACAAATAATAATGCTAACAGGTGATAGAAATATTGTAGGGCAAGATGTAGGAAAAAAATTAGAATTAGATAAAGTTTATACAGAATTATTACCAACAGGAAAAGTAGAAAAGGTAGAAGAATTACTAAAAGAAAAAAGCAAAAAAGGAAAACTTGCATTTGTAGGAGATGGTATAAATGATGCACCAGTGCTTGCCATTTCAGATATTGGAATAGCTATGGGAGGAATAGGCTCAGACAGTACAATAGAAGCAGCAGATATAGTACTGATGACAGATGAATTAGAAAAAATAGTAGAAGCAATTAATTTATCAAAAAGAACAATGAAAATAGTAAAGCAAAATATTATATTTGCAATTTTTGTAAAAATACTAGTTTTAATATTAAGTGCATGTGGAATTTCTACTATGTGGGAAGCAGTATTTGCAGATGTGGGTGTTTCTATAATAGCAATTATAAATGCATTAAGAGTTTTAAAAGTAAAAAAATAAAAAAATAAAAAATAATGGTAAATAAACAAAAAAATATAATGAAAAATAGAAATAAAAATAAAAATAGGATAGAAAATATGGAAAAAATACTAAGAAAGTGATATAAATAAAAAAGAAGGAAAGAAAAATAAAATAGAAATAAAATTTAAAAACAAAATAGAAAAGTAAGAAAGGAGTAAAAAAGATGAGAGAAATAAGTTTTTTTCTTGAAGGTATGATGTGTGAAGGATGTGAAAATAGAGTAAAAAATGCATTATTGGCAATAGAAGGAATAACAAATGTAGAGGCAAATCATAAAACAGGGAAAGTTACAGTAAAAATGGATAAAGAAATTAATTTTTCAATAATAAAAGAAAAAGTACATGACTTAGGATTTCTAATGTTGTAATATGATGGAGGAAATATGAAAAAAATAATTTTATCTATTGAAGGAATGACTTGTTCTGCGTGTTCAAGTGGATTAGAAAAATATTTAAATAAACAAAATGGTGTAATTGAAGCAAGTGTTAATTTAGTTATGGCAAATGCTACAATAATTTATGATGAAAATATTATAACTAATCAAGATAAATTAGATGATTTTGTAAAACAAGCCGGTTTTAAAAGTTTAGGTGAATTTAAAGAAATAAATTTAGAAAAAAATAATAAGAAACAAAAAATAATGTTTATAATTTTTACTATATTAGCAATAGTGCTTATGTATATATCTATGGGGCATATGATAAATTTACCTATTTTTAGTCTTTTAGATGTAACGGTAAATCCAATAAATTATGCAATTTGTCTATTTATATTTACGATTGCTTTTATCATTTATGGTTTTGATATACTAAAAAATGGGTATAAAAATTTAATACATAAAACACCTAATATGGATACATTAGTTGGAATTGGAGTTTTAAGTAGTTTTTTATATAGTGTATATAGTATGATTATGGTATTTAAAGGACATACACAATATGTACATAATTTATATTTTGAGTCTACTGCTATTGTAATATATTTTATAAAATTAGGTAGATATATAGATGGAATTAGCAAAGACAGAACAAAAGATGCTATTCAAAAGTTAGTAAAAATAACGCCAAGTAAAGCAATAGTTAAAGTGGATGGAAAAGAAAAACAAGTTACTTTAGATGAAATACATAAAGGAGATATTGTTATTTGTAAACCTGGTGAAAAAATTGCAGTTGACGGCGAAATAGTAGAGGGAAAAGCACATTTTGATGAGTCTTTTATAACAGGAGAAAGTAAGCCAGTATCTAAGCAAAAAGGTGACAAAGTTATTGCAGGAAGTATTAATTATGATGGGTATATAGAATATAGAGCAGAAAAGATTGGAAAAGACTCTACCATATCAGAAATTGTAAGATTAGTTATAGAAGCAAGTAACACAAAGGCTCCTATTGCTAAAATTGCAGATAAAGTTTCAGGGTATTTTGTGCCTATTATTATAATAATTGCAATTTTAACTTTTATTGTATATTTAATATTAGGATATGAATTTTCCGAAAGCCTGGTAAGATTTGTTACAATATTAGTAGTTGCTTGTCCATGTAGTTTAGGATTAGCTACTCCACTTGCAATAGTTGTATCAGAAGGAGTATCTGCGACTAATGGGATATTAATAAAGAAAAGCGAAATATTAGAAAATGCAAGAAAAGTGGATACTATTGTATTTGATAAAACAGGAACATTAACTTATGGGAAATTAAAGATTTCAAAAGTTATAAATTATTCTGATATTAAACAAGACAGATTATTACAATTAGTAGGAAGTATAGAAAGTAAATCTACTCATCCAATAGGAAATGCTTTTTTAGATTACTTAGAAGAAAATAATCTTGAAAAATTAGAAGTAAAAGAATTTGAAAATATTTCGGGATTAGGAATTAAGGGAATAGTAGACAATCAAGAATTCATACTTGGCAGTGCAAAAATTTTAGAAAAATATAATATTAAAAATATTTATAGTAAAGATGAAGAAAAACTTTCAGAACAAGGAAATAGCATTGTTTATGTAGCAAAAGAAAATAAAATACTTGCCTTAATTGGTGTAAATGATGTTATAAGAAAAAATGCTTTAGAGGTTATTAAAGAATTAAATAATAATAAAATAGAAACTATTATGCTAACAGGAGATAATAGCAAAACATCAGAGAAAATAGCAAAAGAGATAGGAATAACAAAAGTTATTTCAAATGTATTACCACAAGACAAAACAAATGCTATTAAAGAAATGAAAAAAGAAAATAGATATGTATTAATGTGTGGAGATGGTATAAACGATAGTCCTGCTTTAAGTATAGCAGATATAGGTGTCAGTGTAAATAGTGGTACAGATATTGCAATGGACTCTTCAGATGTAATACTTACTAAAAATGATTTAAATGGAATTTTAAATCTAATTACAATTAGTAAAAAAACAATTAGGAATATAAAACAAAATTTATTTTGGGCATTTTTCTATAATTGTTTAACTATACCAATTGCAATGGGGGTATTTACTAAATATGGAATATCTATAAATCCTATGATAGCAAGTATTGCTATGATGTTTAGTAGTATAACAGTTATCCTTAATGCATTGAGGTTAAAAAATGTAAAATTAATAAAATAATAGTAAGAAATTAAAATGATTAAAATAATCCAAAAGTACATAATATAGAAAATAAACATAACATATAAAAAGGAGGAATTTTTATGTGTTATGAAAACAATGTGCTTAAAGGAACAATAATTGCATTAGCACTGATTTTTATATTTATTTTAGTAGTTATGATTGTAAACAATAACAATAATAGTAAAACACCTAATATTTTAGTTGCAATTGCAAATCCGCGGAGATAATACAGCCCTTGGCACTACTACTATAAAATTTAGCCAAAATGAAATAGTGGAGGGAACAGCACTTTCACATACTGAAGGGAGTTCTGAGATAAATATAAATGAAACGGGAATATATCAAATATCTTATCAATTATATGGTGTTCAAGATGTTACAGGTACATTTAATTTTAATGCGGTTTTATTAGTAAATAATACAGCTCTAAATAATACTTTTAATGAGTCACCAGTAATAAGAAATAGTACGAGTAATAGAATGACATTAACATCTACAGTTATATTAAGATTAAATGCAGGAGACACTTTGGAGTTACAAGGAGTTTCTATTGAAGATATAAGATATGATAATGCGCGTATTGATATAGAAAAAATCGGGTAATCAAAATTAAAAATATAAAATATTTAAGAAAAAAATATGTTTCTCTTTATTTTTAGAAAAAAATGTGGTAAAATATACCAGGTAAAGGAGAGAAAGAAATATGACAATGCAGGAGATAACAAGATATTTAGATAATAAAATAGATAAAAATGAAAATATAGTAATTATAACTTTTTATGAAGTTAGAATAAAATTTGATTTATCAGAAGGAGAAACACAAGAGTTTTTAAGGTTATGTAGAACCAGACTTGAAAATTTAGGTTACCAAGGATATTTTACAGGGGCAAAATATAAGTATCAAGGAGAAGAAAGAGTTGTCCAATCAAATGAATTAATGGTGGCAATTAAAGATGAGTATAATTAAAAAGGAGTTTAAGGACTTCTTTTTTCTGTATTAAAAAAATTTTAAAATTTTTTAAATTTTTTTAGAAAAACGACAAGTTTCGACAGACTTTTCAAAATTTATATGTTAAAATATTATTGTTTTTAATA
>CALXFB010000031.1 GCA_944387475.1 uncultured Clostridia bacterium | reverse complement strand
AAATCAAGACAAATTATAACTTAGAGCTTAAAAACGTTGAAATCTAAATAAAACCCCAGTCAAAAAAACTCATACAATTTTATCAAAATGTTTGACTTTTAATAAAAATCTATGTATAATAATTATAGGAAACAAGAAACCACAAAGTGGTTGCCACGGAATAGTAAATAACCATTCGCCTGGGCAAAGCAGAATGGTTATTATTTTTATTGCCTATGTAGTAGATACACGATGACTAAAGCAAAATTTATGATAGTAATCTTACTAAAAAGTAAGTAGAAAAGAACACGCAATAAGTCTACGTGTTTTTTTCTTTATCTTCTAAATTATTCAAAGCATATTCACAAGCCTGTATTACAAATCTTGAAAAAGTTACATCTTTATTTATTATTGCTTTTTCAATTTCTTCTATTAATGGTATTGGAAATCTTATTGTTTTATTTTCTGTTTCTTTTCTATTTGGTTTTATTTGAAATGCCATTTTGCATTACCTCCTATACTAATAAATTGTATTGCAAAAATAAAAATAAAAAAGCATTGCAAAAAGCAAGATAAAAAGCAATGTTTATTTATAAAATTTGTATTGATATGATACTTATAAGTAATTTGTTTTAGAAATTTACAAAAGAAAGGAACATAGAAAATGGAAAGATTAAATATTAATAAAAACAAAGGAATTACTCTAATTGCTTTAGTTATAACTGTCATAGTTTTACTTATACTAGCTGGTGTTTCAATTGCAATGCTAACGGGAGAAAATGGAATATTAAATCAAGCAAAAAAAGCAAAAGAAGAAACGGAAATAGCAAGTGAAGAGGAAAAAGTAAAATTAGCAACAAGTGGAGCATTATTACAAGATAATGGAGAAAGTATCATACAAAGTAATTTACAAAGTGAATTATCAAAATATTTTGATACAGAAGATTTTAGTATTTCATCTGGTACAAATGACGAAGGTAAAAATGGTTTTATAGTTACTGTTACAGAAAGTGTGAAAGAAGGTAGGAAATATTTTGTTTCTCAAAATGGAAAAGTAGAGAAATACGAAGAACCACAAGTAGCAGAATTAACTGATATTTACCTTAATTTATATGATGACGGGACATTAGTATTCAGTAATAATTCTGAACTTATGGAAGGAAAAACATTAGAAAAATCATATGGAAATATAAAAGGTAAAACTTTTGGGCAAGAACAAACAGGAAATACGATGACTATAAGGCTACCATATATTACAATAGAAAATATAACAGAAGATAGCCAAGAAGAAGCAATGAATCAACTGATAACAGAAGCATCAAAAATAAAAAAAGTAATAATAGAAAACAAAATTGTACCAAATGATATAGCTTATTGGTTTTGTTATCTAACAAATTTAATTGAAATATCAGGTATTGAAAATTTAGATACAAGCAGTGTAATAGATATGAGTTCAATGTTTAGTGGTTGTAGTAATTTAAGTAGTATAGATTTAAGTGGCATTGATACAAGCACTGTAACAGATATGAGTTCAATGTTTAGTGGTTGTAGCAGTTTAAGTGGTATAGATTTAACCAGTATTAATACAAGCAACGTAATAGATATGAACCATATTTTTTCAGGATGTAGTAGTTTAAATAGTATAAATTTAGATAGTTTAAATACAAGTAATGTAGTAGACATTAATGGTATGTTTTATAATTGTACAGGTTTAACAAGTTTAGATTTAAGTAGTTTTAACACAAGTAATGTAACAAATATGGGTATGATGTTTGACGGTTGCAGTAATTTGAAAACTGTAAATTTACAAAGTTTTAATACAGAAAAAGTAACTAATATGATACAAATGTTTTATAGATGTGAAAGTTTAGAAAGTTTAGATATAAGTAGTTTTGATATTACAGGAGAAACGGAAATAACTAATATGTTAATTGATAGTAATCACGATTCACTAAAATGTACAGTTTATGTAAAAAATGAAGAAATAAAAAATATATTAAAAGATGATTATCAAAATGAAGACTTAATAATAGAAGTAAAACAGTAATAATTTGTATTAGAAAATAGTAAGTGTTTGCTTGCTATTTTTCTTTTTCTGTTATAAAATTTAGTAGAAGAAAAGGAAGATATGTCCCTTTAGCGATATTTATGTGTGCAAAGGAAACGTCCCTTAGGAGGTAAAAATGTTAAGGCTTATTTATGGTAAGAGTGGAAGTGGTAAAAGTAGTTATTGCTTTTCTGAAATTAGTAAGTTAATTGAAGAAGGAAAGGCAAATAAAATATATATAATAACACCAGAACAGTTTTCATTTACAGCAGAAAGGAAACTTATGGACGAAATGGAAAAAATAGGTTATGGTGCGGTTGTTTCTGCTGAAGTTTTAACTTTAAGTAGGATGGCATATAGAGTAACGCAAGAAGTTGGTGGTGGTTTAGAGAGTTTATCTAAATGTGGAAAGGCTATGCTTGTTTATTCTATTTTAAGTAATAATCAAAAAAACTTAAAGTTTTTAGGTAAGTCAGATGAAAATATAGATTTAAGTATGAGAGCAATTACAGAGTTTAAAAAACACGGAGTAAGTGTAGATGATTTGTTAAGTGAGATTTCTGCTGTAAAAGATTTATACTTGAAAAATAAATTGCAAGATATGAGTTTAATATATAAAGAATTTGAAGATAAGATAAGTGAGAGTTATATAGAAGATACAGATTTATTAACATTACTTGCTGAAAATTTAGATAAAGTAGATTTAGTAAAAAATAGTCTAATTTATATAGATGAATTTTCAGGGTTTACATACCAAGAATACCAAGTAATAAAAGAGTTTTTACGTTTAGCAAAAGAAGTTAATATAACAATTTGTACTGATAATTTAGATTTTAATACAAACCCAGATATAGATATATATTATCCAAATAAAATAACTGTAAAAAAATTACTTAATTTAGCAAAAGAAAATGATATAGGAACAGATGAGTTTGTACATTTAGAAAAAGGTCTACGTTTTAAAACTGAAGAATTACAATTTTTAAGTAGTAATTTATATAGTAATAATTCCACAATTTATGGAAAAGATGTGGAAAACTTATCTCTATTTTTAGCCAAAAATGAATATTCAGAAGTTGAAAATGTAGCAAAGAAAATAGAAGAGTTAATAAGAAAAGAAAATATGAGATATAGAGATATATCAATTATTACTAAAAATATAGAAAACTATTCATCTTTAGTTAGAGCTATTTTTAGAGAATATGATATACCAGTATTTATTGATGAAAAAAGAGATTTAAACCAAAATATAATAGTGCAATATGCACTTAGTATATTAGAGGTTTTAAGTAAAAACTTTTCATCAGAAGCGGTTTTTAGTTATATAAAATTAGGCTTTTTTGATTATGAAAAAGAAGAAATTTTTAAATTAGAAAATTATTGTAATAAATGGGGAATAAAACAAAATAAGTGGAAAAAAGATTTTACATATGAATTAGAAATTGAAAGTAAGAAAAAAGAAGTTGAAAGATTAAATGAAATAAGAAAAGAAATAATAGAACCATTACTTAAATTACAAGAGGAGATAAAGAAAAACAGAACTGTTAAAAATATAACGATTGCTTTATATAATTTTATAATAAATCAAAATATAGAAGAAAAAATATCTAAAAAGATTTCAGAACTAGAGGAAAAAGATTTATTAGATTTAGCAAAAGAATATAAAGAAAGTTATGAAATAATAATTGATATATTTGATAAAATGGTTTTAATATTTGATGATGAAAAAATTACTATTGATAAATATCAAAAAATATTCAAAATAGGTTTAAAAAATAGTGGACTTGGTAAAATACCAGGAACAGCAGACCAAGTAATATTAGGAGATGTAGATAGGTCAAGAAGCCATAAAGTAAGGGCTGTATTTATATTAGGTTTAAATGACGGAGTATTTCCAAGTAGTAATAAAGATGAAGGGTTCTTAAATGATAGCGATAGAGAAATATTAAAACAAGACGGAATAGAACTTGCAAATGGAACAATAGATAATTTGTATGAAGATAAATTTAATATATATAAAGCTTTTACAACAGCAGAAGAAAAATTGTATTTATCATATAGTTCATCAGATAAAGACGGAAAATCACTGAGACCTTCTGTGTTAATAAGTCAAATAAAAAAAATGTTTCCTAAAATGAAAGAAGAAAGTGATGTTATAAATAAAAAATATGAAATTGTAAATAAAAAAGTTACATATGAAGAATTAATAGAAAATATAGCAAAAATAAAGAACAGAGAAAAAATAGATGAAATATGGTATCAAATATATAATTATTATAAAGAACAAGAAGAGTGGAACAAAAAACTTACAAGTGATATGCAAGGTTTAAATTATACAAACTTACCAGAAAAGATAAAACAAGAAAATATAGATAAATTATATGGAAATACTTTAAAAACAAGCATATCAAGATTAGAAAAATATAGAGGTTGTCCATTTTCATATTATTTACAATATGGGTTGAAGTTAAAAGAAAAAGAGACATTAAAAGTACAAAGTTTTAATACCGGTTCATTTATGCATGAAACAATAGATAGCTTCTTTAAAGTAGTAAGAGAAGAAGATATAGATTTAGCTCAAATTGAAGAAGATAAAATATTAGAAATAGTTTCTAATATTATAGATGAAAGTTTAAATTTAAACAAAAACTTTATCTTTACAGCAACAGCTAAGTATAAAGTGCTAGTTAGAAGATTAAAAAGAATAATAACAAAAGCCTTAAAATACATAATTATAACAATTGTAAATAGTGATTTTGAAGTAAGTGGAACAGAAGTAGAATTCGGAGAAAAGGGGAAATATGAGCCAATTATTTTAGAATTAGATAATGGTAAAAAAATAGAAATAACAGGAAAAATAGATAGAATTGATACCGCTAAAAATGAAGATGGAAAATACTTAAGAATAATAGATTATAAATCATCAGCAAAAAATATAGACTTAAACGAAGTATATGCAGGGCTTCAAATACAACTTCTAACATATACAGATGCAATTTGTAGAAAAGAAGATATAATGCCAGCAGGAATATTTTATTTTTCATTATTAGAACAAATGGCAAATGCGGATAAGAGATTAAATGAAGATGAAATAGAAGAAATGATAAGAAAAAATTTCAAGATGAAAGGACTAATTATTGCAGATGTAAAAATAATTAAAATGAACGATAATACATTAAAATCAGGAACATCAAATTTAGTACCTGCTGGAATAACAGCAAAAGGAGAAATAAGTCCAAGATATACAAATGGAGTAAAACAAGAAGATTTTAAAGTTTTACAAGAATATATTTATAAAACAATAAAAGATATATCAAAAGAAATATTAAGTGGAAAAATAGATTTAAAACCATATAATAAACAAGGAAAAACACCTTGTGAATATTGTGAGTATAAAGCAATATGTGGTTTTAACCCTAAACTAAATAATAATAAATACAATTACATAGATAAAAAAACAAAAGATGATATATTAAATAAAATGAAAAATGAGACATGAGACAAAAGGGGACGGGGAATTTTTGTCTCAAAATAAAATACTGTGAAAATGAGACAAAAATTCCCCGTCCCTAAAAGTCTCAAGGGAGGAAAAATGGATTTATCTAATGATATTGTTATTCATATTAAAGATGGTGATATAGAATATTTACAGTTTAGAAAGTTGCTAGAATATAGTGATGTTATTTCACATTGCTATTCTTTAGGTACAAATGTTAATTTTAGAACTTTTTCTAAAAATGATAAAATTAATGAAAACAATAAAGATAATAAAAAGAATGAAAATGAATATGAAAAAGTTATTAGTGATTATAAAAATTTATGTGATAATATAGGCTTAGATTATAGAAATTTAGTCAAAGGTATTCAAAAGCATACTAATAATGTTAAATGTGTTTATAGTAAAATAAACAAAGATGAACCAGATTTTAATATGGAAGAATATGAAAATATTGATGGACTCGTTACTAACAAAACTAATATAATACTTTCTTCTACGAGTGCAGATTGTATTTCTTTATTATTTTTCGACCCTGTAAAA
The DNA here is from genome assembly GCA_944387475.1 of uncultured Clostridia bacterium. Lineage (GTDB taxonomy): Bacteria > Bacillota > Clostridia > TANB77 > CAG-508 > CAG-269. Next base: position 17,313 of record CALXFB010000031.1, on the reverse strand, counting down.
AAAGTAATTGCAAATACGCACTCTGGTTGGAAAGGTACACTTCAAAGAATTTCTGTAAAAACTATAGAAAAAATGGTAAAAGAATTTAATTGTAAGAAAGAAGATATTATTGTATGTATTTGTCCTTCTATTAGAAAATGCCATTTTGAGGTTGAAGAAATTGTTAAAGATATGTTTTTAAATGAATTTAAAGAATTAGGAGAAGAAAATTTAAAAGAAATAATAGAAGAAAAAGTTATAGGTCAAAAATGGAATATTGATACTGTTTTAATTAATAAAATTATTTTAAAAAATATTGGAGTAAAAGAAGAAAATATAATAGATAGCAAAATATGTACAATGTGTAACCCTAAAATTTTACACTCATATAGAGTAGAAAAAGAAAATTATGGGTTAAATACAGCTATAATTGGGTTAAATAATTATAAACATAAAAATAAATGAAGAAAGGAGTGTATGGTGTATTTAAGCTATTAAATTAAATATATCATACAAAAGCAAAATGATTATTCCAGATAAATTAAATATAGGAGATACTATAGGTGTTGTAGCACCTTCTGGACCTATTATTGGTGAAAATATAGACGAAATTATGCTAGCTAAAAAGAAAGTAGAAGAAAAAGGTTTTAAAGTAGAATTTTCTAAAAATCTTTTTTCTAATAGTTTAGGTTATGGTAGTAGTGCCAAAGAAAAAGCAGATGATATAAATTATATGTTTGCAATAAAAGATATAAAAATGATATGGTGTGCTAAAGGTGGAGAAAATTCAAATTCTACTTTTGAGTATTTAGATTATGATTTAATAAAAGAGAACCCTAAAATTATATGTGGTTATAGTGATATAACATCAATTACAAATGTTATAAATTCTAAATGCAGACTTGTTACATTTAGTAGTACTAATTTTAAAACAATTGCAACTGATGAAACTGACTTTAGTTTTAACGAAGCTATAAAACGTTTTGTTAATTGTGATATTAATTTAGGTAAACCTCAAGATTACAAAGTTCTAAAAGAAGGTGTTGCAACTGGTAAGTTAGTTGGTGGAAACCTTAGTTTAATAAGAGGCCTTGTAGAAGGTAAATATAAAATAGATTTTAATGATAAAATATTATTTATAGAAGAATTAGGTTTTGAAACAGGACCTTGCCTTGCTTATAACTATTTATATTATATGAAACAAAATGGTGTTTTTGATAAAATAAGTGGTTTATGGATAGGAAATTATAATCACGAAAGTAATATTTCTTTAGAGCAAATTGTTTTTGATGTTATTGGGGATAAATATAATTTTCCTATTATAAAATCAAATAATTTCGGACATATTGAAGAAAAAATAGTAATACCAATTGGAACAAATGCTAAAATAGATACAGATACTAAAGAAAAAATAATCTTATTAGAAAATTGTGTTAAATAAATATTGTAATAAAAGGAGTAAGATATGTTTGACAATTGGGAAGATTTAGAAAAATCAATTATTGATTGTAAAAAATGCAAATTATGCACAGGTAGGCAAAATATAGTTTTTGGAACAGGTAACAAAAATGCGAAATTAATGTTTATAGGTGAAGGACCTGGTGCAGACGAAGATAGATTAGGGGAGCCTTTTGTAGGTCGTGCTGGTAAACTTATGAATTTAGCTTTTAAGGCAATAGGGCTAAATAGAGAAGAGGTTTATATAGCAAATATTGTTAAATGTAGACCACCAGGAAATCGTAATCCTGAAGAAGATGAGTGCGAAGCCTGTATGAATTATTTAAGAAACCAAGTAATACTTGTTAAACCAGAAATAATTGTGCTTTTAGGAAGTGTTGCTTTAAAACATATTTTAGGAAAAGAATATGGAATAACAGCATCAAGAGGAAAATGGGTTGAAAAGAAAGGCATTAAATATATGCCAACTTGGCACCCAGCAGCACTTTTAAGGGATGAGACTAAAAAGATAGATTTTGTAAATGATTTATTATTAGTAATGAAAGAATTGAACAATAAGTCAGATAGTTTGACTTAAAATAAGTATATATAATAAAATAGATTTGTTAAAATTTATTAATATACTAGTGGGAGTAAAAAATGGAAGAAATAATGGAAAAAGCAAATTATTGTTTAAATTGTAAGGTAAAACCTTGTTCAGTTAAAGGCTGTCCGCTACATAATGAAATACCAGACTTTATAAAAGAGGTAAAAGAAGGAAATTTTATCAGGGCATATGAAATACTATGCAAAACAACTGTGCTTCAAGGAGTATGTGGGAGAATATGTCCACATATGAAACAATGCCAGGGTTCTTGTGTAAGAGGTATAAAAGGTGAGCCAGTAGCAATTGGAGAGTTAGAAGCATTTGTTTTTGATAAAGCAATGGAAGAAGGAAATTCTTTATCAAAGGTTTGGAAAGAAGAAATAGAGAAAAATAAAGAAGTTTTAGAAAATAAAAAAGTAGCAATAATAGGTGGAGGACCTGCAGGTTTAACATCGGCAGCTTTTCTTGCAAAAGAAGGTGTAAATGTTACAATCTATGAAAAGTATGATTTTTTAGGTGGACTTTTAATGTATGGAATACCTGAGTTTAGACTTGATAAAAAAATAGTAGAAAAAACAGTTCAAAATATTTTAGATTTAGGAATAAATGTGGAATATGGAAAAGAACTTGGTAAAAATTTAAACTTAAATGAATTAGAAAAAGAATATGATGCAATATTTTTATCTTTTGGAGCAAATTGTTCTTCAAAAATGGGAGTAGAAGGAGAAAATCTAAAAGGTGTATATGGCGGAAATGAACTTTTAGAATATAATATGCATCCGGATTATAAAGGAAAAACAGTAGTTGTTGCAGGTGGTGGAAATGTTGCAATGGACTGTGCAAGAACAATTAAAAGATTAGGAGCAAAAGAAGTAAAAGTAGTATATAGAAGAGCAAGAGAGCAGATGCCAGCAGAAGACAAAGAAGTAGAAGATGCAATAAATGAAGGTATAGAATTTTTATTCCAAAATAATATTGCAAAAATACTTGGAAATGAAAATGTAGAAAAATTAGAATTAATAAAAACTAAATTAGTTCAAAAAGAAGGAGACACAAGGTTATCACCAGTAAATATAGAAAATAGTAACTATATAATAGATGCAGATTATGTGGTAATGGCATTAGGTGCAAATCCTGCACCATTTGTTAAAGATTTAGGGCTTTCTTTAAATAAATGGGGTAATATTGAAGTAAATTCAAATTATGAAACATCAAACCCTAAAATATATGCAGGTGGAGACTTAGCAGGGGTAAGAGGAACTGTTGCTTGGGCTGCATATTCAGGAAGAGAAGCTGCAAAAAAAATAGTAGAAAAATTAAAAGAAGCTTAAACCTAAGCTTCTTTACTCATTTATATTTTCCTTAGAGCCTTCACTTAATATCAATTTTTTTATTGCTTTAAAAATTTTTACAAATATATTTTCCTTTTTAGTAATAACTTTAAGAGCCGTTTCAACTTCACCATTTTCTATCTTATTATATTTTTCTTCTAAGTCCATCATTTTATTTACATAGTAATCATTAAAAAATGTATATCCTTCCATGCAACCTAAATAATCTTTAAAATTATATAATTTTCTTCTGTAATTTTCTACATCTTCTAAAGTAGAAATATTATTAAAAGTATTATCAAAATAGCTTGAAATTATTAAATTTTGTGTTCTCATAAATGTTAAAGAAATTTCACTTTTTAACTCATTAATTTTTTCAACCATACCATCTACTTTTTTATTTCTGTCATCTATATTTGCAATTCTATTATTTAGTTTTATAATTTCCTCTTCATTATTTAGGATTTCATCAAATGCATTTTGTATTGTCATGAAAACTTTAGGAGAGGTAACATTTGCAAAATGTTTCTTAAAATTATCATTACTATTTAAAGTGCTTTCAAATAATATATTTTCTCCAATTAAATATGCAAGCTGGCTAGCTAAACAACATTCTAATGGATAATATGAAGGGCTTATTGTTTCAAAACTAATACCAAAGTATTTTACATATTCTTTAGGAATTCCATTTACTTTAGAAGCCATAAGTTGAACAGCTGCTTCATTTAATCCTAATCCATAAATCTTAAATTCAGTATAATCACAAAGGCCCATTCTTACCAAAGAATTTCTTTTATCTTTTACTTCTTGTAAATAATGTATACATTCATGTATTGCAAATTCTTCTAAATCTTCATCTTGTATATGTTCATTAAAATAAATAGAGGTATTTTTATAAAAGTAATTAGCTTCAGCCATTCCTTCAGGCATTCTTGCTTTATACATATTTAATCTTGATAATTTTATAAATAATTCATTTTGGTTTAAGTTAAATTCTGGAAATGTCTCACATAATTTTACTGAAACATTTCTTGCAAGTGAATTTACTCTTAATGTATCCAATTTTTCTATTACTTCTATTCCATCTTTTCTTAAATCTGATTCTACACTCATACCGATGCTCCTTATAGTATAATCTAACAATATTATACTATAAAAATAAGTGTTTTATATTTCATAAGTGTTAAATATTAATTACAGTTTAGTTACAAAGAAATAAAAAGTTTACAGAAACAGTTGACACATAATATAAAATGCATTATAATGTTTTTACATTAATTAACAAATGATAGCAGTTTAGTTTAAAGAAAAACGTGATAAATTAAGAATATAAAGTTATTTCAATAATTTTAAAATCAAAACTTAAACTCGAAAATTTCAAAGAGAATGCAAATGGTGTTTTATGATTTTTTAGAAATTTGTATAAGATTAAATCAGTAAAAAAAGAACCGGGAAGAATATTGCTTAAAATAAATAAAAAACAAATGAAAAAATTAGAAAAATTAAGTTTTTCTATAAAAAATAATTAAATTTAAAGAAAATATTATTTGACAAACTTTTCTTAAAAATCTATACTAATATTATCTGTTAATTAAAATATAAAAATTAACAAGGAGGAAACATATGGAAAATCAAGAAATAGGAGAAGTTATCCTAAAAATTTATGAAGAACAAAAGAAAACAAATGAAATAATAAATGGAATGGGAAAAGAAATAAACGGAATGGGAAGAGAAATAAAAGGAGTAAAAAAAGAAATAAAAGGAATTGATGAGAGATTAAATGGATTAGAAGAAAAAGTAGATTTAGGATTTGAAGATCTTGCTAGTGAAATAAGAAAAGTAAATGCAAGGGTTGATAACTTGGACTTAGAAGGAAAAGACACAAGAGAAATAATAAAAATTATACAACAAGAAATTAGAAGGCTTGGAGGAGATATTGCAGTAATACAACATGAACATGGAAAAAAACTTGATATATTATTTGATGCAGTCACAGGAAATGAAGAAAGAAACAAAGAATCTAAAGAAAGATTTGAAAATATAGAAAAGATTTTAGAAAAGCATTCAGATGAAATATATTATTTAGGTAAAAGAGCTTAAAATATTTTGACAAGTCTATATAGGCTTGTCATTAGACAAAAATACAAATCTTGTAATTAGAGGTGTTTTGTGTGATAGATATAAAAAAAGAATATGTAGAAAATAACTAATTTTTATAATTATTAAAGATTAGTTATAAAAGAATAAAAAAAGTTTACAGAAACAGTTGACGTGAGATGCAAAAAGTATTATAATGTTTTTACATTAATTAACAAATGATAGCAGTTTAGTTTAAAGAAAAACGTTGATAAATTAAGAATATAAAGTTATTTCAATAATTTTAAAATCAAAACTTAAACTCGAAAATTTCAAAGAGAATGCAAATGGTGTTTTATGATTTTTTAGAAATTTGTATAAGATTAAATCAGTAAAAAAAGAACCGGGAAGAATATTGCTTAAAATAAATAAAAAACAAATGAAAAAATTAGAAAAATTAAGTTTTTTTATAAAAAATAATTAAATTTAAAGAAAATATTATTTGACAAATTTTTCTTAAAAATCTATACTAATATTATCTGTTAATTAAAATATAAAAATTAACAAGGAGGAAACATATGGAAAATAAAGAAATAGGAGAAGTTATCCTAAAAATTTATGAAGAACAAAAGAAAACAAATAAAAAAATAGATGGAGTAGAGGTAGGAATAAAAGAGCTTTCTACTGGAGTGGGAAAAATAGATAAAAGGCTTACTAGTGAAATAGACAAAGTAAATAAAAGACTTACTAGTGAAATAGACAAAGTAAATGAAAGGCTTACTAGTGAAATAGACAAAGTAAATGAAAGACTTACTAACGAAGTGGATAAAATAAATGAAAGACTTACTAGTGAAATTGGACAAATGAATAGAAAGTTTGAAAGTGAAATGAAAAAAGTAAATGAAAGATTTGATAACTTAGAATTAGAAGGAAAAGACACAAGAGAAATAATAAAAATTATGCAACAAGAAATTAAAAGGCTTGGAGGAGATATTGCAGTAATACAACATGAACATGGAAAAAAACTTGATATATTATTTGATGTAGTTACAGGAAATGAAGAAAGAAACAAAGAAAATCAAGAAAGATTTGAAAATATAGAAAAGATTTTAGAAAAACATTCAAATGAAATATATTATTTAGGTAAAAGAGCTTAAAATATTTTGACAAGTCTATATAGGCTTGTCATTAAATAAAAATAGAAATCTTATAATAATTAGAGGTGTTTTAAGTGATAGATATAAAAAAAGCAAAAGAAGAATTTAAAGAATATGTAAAAAATTATGATATAGAAAATCCTAAAATAGCATTAAAAGTTGCACATATAGAAAGAGTATCAATAATTGCAAAAAACATTGCAGAAAGTTTAAAATTATCTAAAGAAGATATAAAACTTGCGCAATTAATAGGATTACTTCATGATATAGGAAGATTTGAGCAAGTAAAAAGATATAATACATTTGTAGATGCTAAAAGTGTAAATCATGCAAAATTAGGTGTAGATATATTATTTAAAGAAGGATTAATTAGAAAATTTGTCAAAGATGAAAAATATGATAAAATAATAGAACATGCAATAATAAATCATAATAGAGATAAAAAAGATATAGAAAAGAATTTATTAGAAAGAGAACTATTGCATGCAAAAATACTAAGAGACAGTGATAAAACAGATATAATATATTTACTTACAATTGAAGACAAAAAGGCAATATGGGAATCAGATAATTTAGAAGAAGAAAAGATTTCAGATGAAATATATAGAGAATTTATAGAAGATAATAGTATTGTTTACAAAAACAGGAAAACACATTTAGATTTATTAGTGGGACATTTTTCATATGTATTTGATTTTAACTTTGATTATGGTTTAAAAATAGTTTATGAAAACAAATATTATGATAAAATATATAATAGATTTAATTTTAAAGAAGAAACAGAAGAGAGATTTTCAAATATAAGAAAAATAGTAAATAATTATATGAAGCAAAGGTTGGAGAAAGTAAATGATTAATTTAGAAAAATGCAAAGAAGAATTTTTAAGATATGTAAGAGTCTTTGAGGAAGAATATGAAGATGAGGAAGAATATATAAAAATAGAAAGAAAAAAATTACATTCAATAAGAGTTATGGAAAGATGTGAGGAGATAGCAAAAGCACTAAATTTAAATGAAGAACAAACAGAACTTGCATGTTTAATTGGATTACTTCATGACATAGGAAGATTTGAACAATACACCAGAAATGTAGCGTATTTAAACGAAATGCTCCTAGATCATGCAAAATTAGGTGTAGATATATTATTTAAAAAAGGATTAATTAGAAAATTTATCGAAGATGAAAAATATGATAAAATAATAGAGCTTGCAATAGTAAATCATAATAAATATAAAATACCTGAAGGATTAAACAAAGAAGAATTACTATTTTCAAAAATAATAAGAGATGCAGATAAATTAGATATATTATATGAAGGTGCAGAAATATTTTGGAATAGTAAAACTGAAAAAGAAAATGTGGAAAACAGTAAAATAAGTGTAAAAATAGGTCAATTATTTAAAGTAGAAAGACCTATAAAAAAGGTACGGAAATGAAAGAAATGACACAGTAGACGGTTTACTAATATTATTATCATATATATATGATATAAATTTTAAAGAAACATTACTAATTGTATATAAAGAGGATTATGTAGATAAAATTCTTTCAAAATTTGAATTTAAGAATGAAGAAACAAAAAAACAAATAGATAATTTAAAAGAAATATTACTAAGATATATAAAAATAAGAATAAAAAAATTTATATGAGGATGATAGAATTGGGAAAAAAATTAATAATAACAGAAAAGCCATCAGTAGCAATGGAATTCGCAAAAGCATTGAAAATTACAACAAAAAGAAAAGATGGATATTTAGAATCAGAAGACTGGATAATTACATGGTGTGTCGGACATTTAATAACAATGAGTTATCCAGAAAAGTATGATGAAAAACTAAAATTTTGGAGATTAGACACATTACCATTTATACCAAAAGAATGGAAATATGAAATAATACCACAAGTTCAAAAACAATTTAATATAGTACAAAGTTTATTACAAAGAGAAGATGTAGAAGAAATATATAATGCAGGAGACTCAGGGCGCGAAGGAGAATATATCCAAAGACTTGTATTTATGATGGCAAAGCCGAATCCAAAAGCTAAAATGAAAAGAGTATGGATAGATTCACAAACAGAAGAAGAAATACTAAGAGGAATAAAAGAAGCAAAAGACTTATCATATTATGATAGTTTATCTGATAGTGCCTATTTAAGAGCAAAAGAAGATTATCTAATAGGAATTAATTTCTCAAGATTATTATCAATAATATATGGAAGAAGTTTAGCAAATACAATAAAAGAAGAAAAAGCATCAATATCAGTAGGAAGAGTAATGACATGTGTACTTCGGAATGGTAGTTTCAAGAGAAAGAGAAATTAGGAATTTTAAGAAAACTAAATATTATAAAATAGAAGGTATATTCGGCAAAGAAAGTTGGAATTTTATGGCCGAATGGAAAGTAAATGAAAAATCAAAAATGTATGAGTCTGTAAAATTATATAATGAAACAGGATTTAAAAAAGAAGAAGATGCAAAAGAATTTATAAAAACATTAGCAGGAAAAAATGCTAAAATAATAGAAGTTAAAAAATCAAAGCAAAAGGAAAATCCACCACTTTTATTTAATTTAGCAGAAATACAAAATCAATGTACAAAAAGATTTAAAATAAAACCAGATGAAACATTAGAAATAATACAAAATTTGTATGAAAAAAAATTAGTTACATATCCAAGAACAGATGCAAGGGTTTTATCAACAGCAGTAGCAAAAGAAATTACAAAAAACTTAAATGGAATAGCAAGAGGATATAAAGATGAGGAAGTTCAAATGTATATAAAAAAAATGGTAGATGAAAAATATTCTACTAATTTAGTAAAAACAAAATATGTAAATGATAGTAAAATAACAGACCATTATGCAATTATTCCAACAGGACAAGGATTTGAAAACTTTAACAATTTACCAGATTTACAAAAAAAAGTATATAAAGTAATAGTACAAAGATTTTTAGCAATATTTTATCCACCGGCAGAATATCAAAAATTACAAGTAACAGTGGAAATTGAAAATGAAGATAAAAAAGAAAATTTTTATTGTAGTCAAAAAGTGTGCTTAAAAAAAGGTTATTTAGAAATTTTAAAACCTGATAATAAGAAAAAAGAAAACGAAGATGGAAATGAGAATCAAGAAAACAATATGGAAATATTAAAAAATCTTAAAAAAGGACAGGAAATAGATGTGCAAAACTTTGAACTAAAAGAAGCAGAAACCTCACCACCATCTAGGTATAATTCAGGTTCAATAATTTTAGCAATGGAAAATGCAGGAAAATTAATAGAAGATGAAGAATTAAGAGAACAGATAAAAGGAGCGGGAATTGGAACAAGTGCAACAAGAGCGGAAATAATTAAAAAATTAGAAAAAATAAAATATATAGAAATAAATAAAAAAACACAAATAATAACACCAACTCTAAAAGGGGAAACAATATATGATATAGTATTTCGTTCAATGCCTGATATGCTTAATCCAAAATTAACAGCAAGCTGGGAAAAAGGCTTAGAAATGGTTGCAAAAAAAGAAATAAAACCAGATGTATTTATGGAAAAACTAACAAATTATATAAATTCTAAATTTGATAAATTAGTAATAAAAATGTAAAATGATGTTTTTTTGCAATTGACAATAGAGGAAGAATTTGATATAACATATATATACAAAAGAAAGGAGAAGTATCTATGAATGAAAAAAAGTATAAAGCAGTTGTTGCAATATGGGGAGTAATCTTTTTAACATTACAAGCATTAAGCATGATAAATGTAGTAGGATTAAATCCAATATTATATTCAGATTTTTATAAATTAGTAACAGCATTTTTGGTTTTGATAATGATGGCGTTAACTATATCTTACTTGGTTCTTTCTTTAAAAAAGAAAAAAGCGGGACCAATAATAGGAATAGTAATTGGAGCACTTTATATATTAGTCTTAAATATAATTAATATATTAGTAGGAGTATGTTTCATTGTATCATGTGTTAGTATGTTAAAAGATATTGAAAAATATGAAGCTGGAATTGTAGGAAAACAAAAGAGTGAGGAACAAAAAGAGAATTTAGAAAGCTAGGAGAATAGAATGAATACAATTTTAGGAGAGCTTGGAAAAAGTGAAAAGCTCATAAAAATAATAAATAATATTGAAAACAAAAAAAGTCCGATAGTAATATCGGGCTTAAATGACGTGGGAATGGTACAGATAAGTTCAGCAATACATGAATTTTCAAAAAAACCAATTTGCATTGTTACATATAATGAAATACAAGCAAAAAAGATATATCAAGATCTAAAAAACTTCACAGAAAATGTGGCACTTTTCCCAAAAAAAGATGTCGTTACATATGATTATGTAGCAGAAAGTAAAGAAAATCTATATGAAAGAATAGAAGTATTAAATAAAATAAAATCAAAAAATAGTTTAATAGTAATAACAACAATAGAAGCAGTATCACAAAAACTACCAAAAAAGGAAATTTTATATAAAAATGAGTTAAAATTCAAAGTAGGAGAAGAATATGATTTAGAAGATGTAAAAAAGAAATTAGTAGACCTTGGATATGTAAGGTATGATTTAATAGAAGGAAGAGGGCAATTTAGTGTAAGAGGAGATATTGTAGATATAGCAATAGGAAGTAAGGGAGGCATTAGATTAGAATTTTGGGGAGATGAAATAGATAGTATAAGAGAGTTCAATATAGAAAGTCAAAGATCTATAGGGAACAAAGAAAATGTAACAATATATCCAGCAAATGAATATGTTTTAGAAAATAGTATAGATGTAGTATGTAAAAATATAAGAGAAAACTATAAAACATATGTAAACCAAGATATAATAGAACAAGACATAGAACAGATAAAAATAGGAAATTATAGAAATAAAATTGATAAATATTTTGACTGTTTTTATGAAAATCAGGAAACTATATTAGATTATTTAAAATCTAATTATATAGTATTTTTAGACGAAATAAGAAAAATAGAGCAAAGAAGTAATAATATAAAAAAAGATAGAGAAAACTTAATAGAAAGTTTAGTATCAAAAGAAAAAGAAGTACCAGAAGCAATAGCAAATGAAATGGGCTTTAAAGAAGTTCAAAATATATTAAATAAAAAACAATTAGTATATATAGAAAAACAAGATAGCAGTATAGATATAGAAGGAGAAAAATATGAGTTTAAATATAGAGATGTAAATTACTATAAAAGTGAAATAGATAATTTATTTAAAGATTTAAATAAATATTTAAAAGAAAAGAAAAATGTATATATATTAATAGAAACAAAAGAAAAAGCAAAAAAATTAAAAACATTGTTAGAAGAAAAAGAAATTCCATGTAAGATAGAAGAAAAACTAAATCAAACTATAATTGTAAAAGCAAGAGAAAAAACAGTAACAATAGGGATTGGAAATTTATCATCAGGATTTGAAAATTATGAAATAAATCAAATAGTAATATCTGCAAATGAATTAATAAGTGGAGAAAAAAGAAAAAGAAGAATAACAAATACAGCTTTCAAAGAAGGAGAAAAAGTAGTATTTGCAGATCTAAAAGTAGGAGATTATGTAGTACATAGAAGATATGGAATAGGTATTTATATAGGTGTAAATACAATAAAAGCAGATGGAATTATTAAAGATTATATAAAAATAAAATATGCAGATGATGCTATTTTATATATTCCAACAAATGATTTAGACACAGTAAGAAAATATATAGGCGGAGACAAAATAAAGCCAAAACTAAATAAATTAGGAACAAGAGACTGGGAAAAAGCTAAAAATAAAGTTAAAAATAATTTAAGAGAAGTTGCAAAAGAATTAATAGAATTATATGCAAAAAGAGAAAAAGCAACAGGATTTGCTTTTAGTAAAGACACACCTTGGCAAAGAGAATTTGAAGATAAATTCCCATATCAAGAAACAGATGACCAATTAAGATGTATAGAAGAAGTAAAAAAAGATATGGAAAAACCAAAACCAATGGATAGACTACTTTGTGGTGACGTTGGGTATGGTAAAACAGAAGTTGCAGTAAGGGCAGCATTTAAAGCAGCAATGGATGGAAAACAAGTTGCATATTTAGCTCCAACAACAGTACTTGCAGAACAACAATATAAAGAATTTAAAGAAAGAATGCAAGGATTTCCAGTAAGAGTGGAAATATTAAATAGATTTAAAACTCAAAAATATCAAAAAGAAGTAATTAAAAAATTAAAATTAGGAGAAGTAGATATTTTAATTGGAACACATAGGATACTTGGGAAAGATATTGAGTTTAAAGATTTAGGTTTACTTATAATAGATGAAGAGCACAGATTCGGAGTTAAAGCAAAAGAAAAAATAAAACAGATGAAAATGAATATAGATGTATTAACAATGACAGCAACACCAATTCCAAGGACAATGCATATGTCAATTGTAGGAATACGTGATATGTCTGTTATATATGAACCACCATATAATAGAAAGCCTGTGCAGACTTATGTATTAGAATATGATAAAGAAGTTGTAAGAGAGGCTATTATTAGAGAAATTGAAAGAGGAGGACAGGTTTTTTATATATTCAATAGAGTTGAAAATATTGCAAGAAAAGCAGAAGAAATATCAGAATTAGTACCAGAGGCAAATGTAGCATATGCACATGGCCAGATGACAGGAAGCAATATTGAAGATATAATGCAAGAATTCGTTGAAGGAAATACAAATGTACTTGTGTGTACTACAATATTAGAGTCTGGAATTGATATTCCTAATGCAAATACTATAATTGTAGAAAATGCAGATAGGATGGGATTAGCACAACTTTATCAAATTCGTGGTAGAGTTGGAAGGTCAGAAAGACAAGCATACGCGTATATTACATATAAAAGAGACAAATTGCTTTCAGAAGTTGCAGATAAAAGGCTAAAAGCTATAAAAGAGTTTACAGAATTCGGCTCTGGTTTTAAGATCGCAATGAGGGACCTAGAAATTCGTGGAGCTGGAAGCTTGCTTGGAGAAATTCAATCAGGACATTTAGAACAAGTTGGATATGATACTTATTGTGATTTATTAGACCAAGTTGTAAAAGAAATCAAAGGTGTAGATGTAAAAGCTGAAAGAGAAATTCAAATTGATATTGATATTTCAAGTTATATTCCTGATACTTATATTGAAGATAGTAGCGAGAAAATCGATATTTACCAAAAAATTGCTCTTTGTAAAACAGAAGAAGATATTGGAAATGTTGTTGATGAGATTATTGATAGGTTCGGAAATATGCCTGATGAATTGAATAATTTATTGGAGATTGCAAGGATTAAGCAGTTGTGCTATAAGTCTCCTATTGTGAAGATCTCAGAAAAGAGAAATAGAAAGACTGGAAGTCAAAATATTGTATTCTATTTCGACAAGGATAAATATGAGACTAGTTTTGTTGATGTTCTTTTGAAAAAGTATGGAAATAATATTAAATTTTCAAATGCTATTGAGCCATATGTGACTTTAATGTTAAAAAACCAGACAGAAAAACAAATTATAAAAGAAATTAAAGAGTTTCTGAGAGTGTTTTAGGGACGTTTCCTTTGCCGACATTTATGTCGCATTTGGGACAGATCATTAAATATTATAACAGGGAAAAGTAGTAAGTTTTTAGCTTTAAAGCTACGCTTTACCAGCGGTTTTTCTACCCTTTTTATTCCCTACGAAAAACCGCCTAATCTAAAAACTTACTTAAATATAATGTACCCATAAATGTAGACACAAACAGCAAAAGAAATGTTAAAAAATAATTTTACAATAGAACAAATACAAACAATAACAAAATTAACAAGAGAAGAAATAGAAAAATTAAAAAATAAAAAATAAATATTAAAATATTGATAAAATCTAAAGAAAGTTATAAAATACAGTAGTACAGTAAATAATAAATGTATTATTGTATTTTTTGTAACTGTTTTTTGACTCCGTCCCCAAAAACAGCTTAAAGGAGGTTTAAATGAATATAATTTCTAGTAAAGATAATGAATTAGTTAAAAATATTAAAAAATTGAAAGATAAAAAATATAGAGATTTAGAAAATGTATATATTGTAGAAGGAATTAAAATGGTAAAAGAAGCGATTTTGGAAAATGCTTCTATTAAGCAGATTATTATTTGTGATGATTGTGAAAAATCTGATTTAATTTCAAAAGAAATGATGTATGAAATTGCAAAATATGATTGTATATATGTTACAAATAAAATCTTTAAATATATAACAGAGGTACAAACTCCACAAGGTGTTATGGCCATAATTGAAAAAAATAACAAAGATAAAGAAATTAATTATAATGAAGATATAATAGTTGCATTAGATGATATTCAAGATCCTGGTAATTTAGGCACTATTCTAAGAACAGTAGATAGTATAGGTTTATCACAAATATTAGTATCTAAAGGAACAGCAGACCCATATAATCCAAAAGTAGTACGTTCTACAATGGGGGCAATTTATAGAGTAAAAGTTATAGAATGTGATAATTTAAAGGAAACTTTAAAAGAAATTAAGAAAAATAAATTTAAAATATTAGTAACATCTTTAGATGATAGTAAAAGTGTTTATGATATAAAATATTATAAAAAAGTAATAGTAATAGGAAATGAAGCAAATGGAGTAGAAGAAGAAATAGTAAAATTAGCTGATGAGAAAATAAAAATTCCTATGCTTGGAAAAACTGAAAGTTTAAATGCTTCTGTTGCAGCCGGCATAATTTTATATGAATATGTAAGGCAAAAAATAAAAGGAACTAATAAATAGTAATTGTAAAAAGAAAGAAGAGATGAATATAAAATGAAAATAAATATAGTAATGGTAGAGCCAGAAATACCACAAAATACAGGAAATATTGCAAGAACATGTGCTGCGATAGGTGCTAAATTACATTTAGTACATCCTTTAGGGTTTAGTATTTCTGAAAAAGCTGTAAAAAGAGCAGGGCTTGACTATTGGGATAAGTTAGATATTGAACAACATAGCTCTTTCAAAGAGTTTTTAGAAAAATATAAACCAGAAGAAAATAATATGTTTTTTGCAACTACAAAAGGAAAGCATGTATATTCTGAACCTGATTATAATAAAATGGATGAAGTGTTTTTATTATTCGGGAAAGAAACTAAAGGATTACCTGAAGATGTTTTACAAAAATATATTAATAAAACAATTAGAATACCAATGAGGCACACTTTAAGGTCTTTAAATCTATCTAATTCTGTTGCAATTGTTGCATATGAAGTATTAAGACAAAAGAGTTTTGAAGATTTAGAAGAAATAAGTAGTTATTTTGATAAATAGGAGTGGTTAAAATGTTTTTACCTTCAATGACATTTTTGTCTGATAAATATACATATGAGGATTATTTAAAACTTGATTTTAAGTTAAATAGTCCAGACGATATATGGAAAAAAGCTATTGATATATTTAAAAGTAGAGTAGACAGTAGATTTTTCTTAGCAATAGATAAATTAATGGAAAACAAAAATGCATACGAAATGCTTAAATATGGCTTTGCAATCATGACATTACAGTGTTCTTTAATAGACACTTTTGCTAAATTTAGATATGGTTCTAATAATCAAACTGTAAGGTTTAAAAATTTTTTATATAATAGGAAAGTAACACAAACTGTTTTAAAATTAAGCTAAAAATAAAAATTTACTCCAAATTACTTGCAAAAATTTGTTTTATATGATATAAATATAAAATAGATGGAGGTGAGAATTTGAAACTAACATTTGCATTTGATATGAAATTAAATGAAACACAAGAAAAAATAGTAAGAGAAATAAAATGGCATGTAAGTAAAGTATATAATACTTTAAATTATTCTATAAGAGAAGGAAAATCAGGAATAGACTTTAAAGAAAGAACAAATGAAGAAATGTATAAAATATATAGGAAATATAGAGAAAACAATTGGCATTCAAAATATTTACATTCACATACATTAGAGCAAATAATATTAAATTGTATGAGAGACCATAAATCATATTTAGCATTAAAAAAATTATATGAAAAAGGAGACAAAAGAATAAAAGAAGAACCACGTAAGCCTGGCTATAAGCATGGAGAAGTACAAATAACATTTACAAAACAAGGAATAAGAAGAGACGGAAGAAAAATAAAAATATCAATATCAAAAAAGATGCAAGAAAAATTTAAAGTAAAGAGTTTAAATTTTCTAATACCAAAGAAATTAGAAAAGCTAGTAAATTTAGAAAGCATAAAAATGATAAAGATAGGAAGATTAATGGACGGAAGATGTAAAATATATATAATATACGAAAAAGAAGAAAAGGATATAGGTTTATATGGAAATACAATGGCGATAGACTTAGGAATGAATAATATAGCAACATGTGTAACAGCAAATGATAGAAGGACAAGGATATTTGCAGGAGAAAGTTTAAAATCAAAAATAGGATATATAAATAAAGAAATATCAAGATTAGAAAGTATACAAATGCATATGGTAGGAAGCAAAAACTATAAAAACACAAAAAGAATAAATAGATTATATAGACAAAGAGAAAATTATAGTAATACATATCTGCATAAAGTAAGTAAAGACATAATAGAATTTGCAAAGGAAACAGGATGCAGTAGGATAGTAATAGGAGATATAAAAAACATAAAACAAAACATGAAACATAATAAAAGATTTGTAGAAATGCCTATACAAAAATTAGTAGAAAAAATAGAATATAA
>CALXFB010000030.1 GCA_944387475.1 uncultured Clostridia bacterium | reverse complement strand
TTCTGTGATAGTTCACATAACTATATTATAAGGGAGATTCTATATTTTTTCAAATTTATCTATTTATTTACATTGCACATTCTAACTTTCGACCACTGCGGTAGCAGTTTAGTACTTAGCTATAGAAAAAAGTACAGAAATTTGTGTACTTTTACTTTCCACTTTTTCTGTACTTTTATTTTATCATTTATACGTATCTCCAATTCGCTTTGACCTTATTTCATAAGCCTCTATTTTTTTCTAAGTAATTTACATATTCAATTAAACGGCTTTAGCTTTCAGTTCTACACAAAGAAAGCTAAGCGGAAACCGAGGACAGGACTGGTGCCGTCTGGACTACCGATGCTGCGGCTAGTAACTGGAGCGTTAGAACCAGCGTGGATGTAACCGCCTCCTCTATAAACTCTGTTATCGGTAGAGTGCGCCTCCATTGTCCATTCACTTACATTTCCTGCCATATCATATATATTTTTTAATTGGTATTCCGGATTACTTCCTGTTGGAATTGTACTACTTGTACCATAATTTCCTTTTCCATTACTATTGGTTAAAAAATATCCAGCTAAATTTCCTTCTTCTGAAATCCATCTCATTACTGCATCCCATTGCACTCCATATACTAAAGTACTAGTTACATTTGTATGCCCACTTTGAGTACTAAAACTTCTTGCTTTTTCTACTGCTCCTCCTAATTCTGATGTTTCTCCTGTCATTGTTCCATCACTATTCCAGCCTATATAATTATATACAAATTTATTCTTTTTACTTAATACTTCATCTTCTATTGTTGAATTTTCATTTCTTTCTGTTTCTGTTCCTGCCTCATATCTTCCTATATAAAATCCTTTATTATCTTTTACACTTTTATACATTTTTTCTACTTCTGTTGTATTTGCTGTCCCGTTTGCTGACTCTTCTACATATTTACTTGAAACTTCTGTATTATTTTTAAAATCATATCTTTTAAATTTGTCAAAATCTGGCACTGGTACCCATACAAATTGGTTACCATTTGCTACTATATTTGAACTATCTTTTTCTGTATCAGAACTGTTATCTGAAATAACAAGCCCTTTTGAAATATCTTCACATCCTGGTACAATCATAAATCCTTCTGGAATTATTGCTGTATATTCTCCACTTGTATATTCTTTATTTCCTTCTCCTGGCTGTACTATTTCTCCTACTGTCGCTTTATTATCATCTCCTGTTGGTGGAGTTGTTCCTGTTCCTTCTGTTATATTTCCATTTCCATCTATTATATATTCTCTTCCACTTTCTCTAAAAGTTACTTTTATATTTTCTCCATCTTCTGTTGCATCTGCTCCATCTTTTTCTAATTCTTTATCTAATTTATCATCTGTAACTGCTCCGCCTTTTTCTTCTGCTTTTACTGCATTATATGCTAAGGCAATTTGTTCTTTTTCCTCTGCTATACTTGTTTCCTTTTTAGCATTTTGTGCTTGAGTAAGAATTCCATTTTCTCCTGTTAGCATAGCAATACTTACTCCAGCAAGGATTAAAAGCACTATGATTGTAATTACAAGTGCAATTAAGGTAATACCTTTGTTGTTTAATTTTTTAATCTCTTTTTGTCTCATTTTATTATTTCTCCCTTCTTTAATTATTCTTTTGTCTTTCATCTTTTTTCTTCCTCCTTCTATTTTTCAGTTTGTTTTTTATATCTCATTCTTTGTCTTTTTATTTATTAAATAAAACTTTAAAAACAACTAAAAAAAGATAACAATAGAAAACCTAAACTTTTACATTTTTAGGTTATATTGTTATCTTATTATTCTTTTTTATTCTATTTATTTCCTTATTTTCTTTTTCTAATAATCTACTTATATATATATATATATACGGCCTCAAGGCTTACAAGACTTGTTTTATTCATAACCTTACTTCCTTTTCATTTGTTCTATTTTATAAATGCATAATAGTTTTTGTATACTATTTAATTTTTATTACAACTTTATTCTACACATAAATATGTAATTTGTAAATACTATATAGCAAAAAAATTAATTTTTATTTCTTATTATATTTAAAAAATCTTTAAAGTAATTTTTTAGCTTAGGTGGTTTTACGTAGGGAAATTAAGGGTAGTAAAACCACCGGTAAAGCACAGCTTTGAAGCTAAAAAATTACTATAAATCCCTGAAAACTATAAAGTCGTTTTTTCCTCCGTCCCCAAAACTACTACTTCATTTTCTCTTTTATCTTAACCAAAGTATTCAAAGCATCTATTGGAGTTAATTCATCTAAATTAATCTTATCAATTTCGTGAGCAATTTCTGCAAGTTTGAAATTATACATATCAAATTGCCCTTCTACTTGTTTTTTGCTTGCTTTATCTTCTTTGTTGTTATTCTTTCCAGCAAGTACGTTTTTTCTTTCAATAGAACGTAAAATCTCATTTGCTCTTGTTGTTACAACTTTTGGTACACCTGCTAGTTTTGCAACATGAATACCGTAACTTTCATCAGTACCACCAGATATTATTTTTCTTAAGAAAATTATATCTTCACCTTTTTCCTTAACAGCAATCGAATAGTTTTTAACACCTTCTAATTTTTCTTCCAAAGCTGTTAATTCGTGATAATGTGTTGCAAATAAAGTTTTAGCACCACATTTTTCCTTATCTGCAATATATTCTGCAACTGCCCAGGCAATAGATAAACCGTCATATGTTGATGTTCCTCTACCTATTTCGTCTAAAATAACCAAGCTATTTGAAGTTGCTTCTTTTAAAATACTTGCAACTTCCATCATCTCTACCATAAAAGTACTTTGACCCATACTTAAATCATCAGATGCTCCTACTCTTGTAAAAATCTTATCTACAACACCTATTGTTGCTTGTTCTGCTGGAACAAAACTTCCGAACTTGTGCCATAAGAGTAATTAAAGCAACTTGTCTCATATATGTAGATTTACCTGCCATATTAGGTCCTGTAATAATAGCTAGCCTATTTTCTTCTTTATCTAAATGTGTATCATTTTCAACAAATGCTCCTGCACCCAATATTTTTTCAATTACAGGATGACGTCCATTTTTAATATCAATTACACCAAAATCATTTACATTAGGCTTACAATAATTCATATCTTCAGCAACAGTTGCAAAAGATGTTAAAACATCTAAAGTAGATATAACTTCACTTGTTCTTTGTAGCCTTACAACATTTTTTGCAATCTCTTGTCTTATTTTTGTAAAAGCTTCGTATTCAAGATTTACAACTTTTTCTTCTGCTCCTAATATTTGATTTTCTAAAGTTTTTAATTCTTCTGTTATAAACCTCTCTCCATTTGTTAGTGTTTGTTTTCTTACATATCTTTCTGGAACTAAATTTAAATTTGATTTAGTAACTTCTAAATAGTAACCAAAAACTTTATTAAATCCAACTTTTAAGTTTTTAATTCCAGTTTTTTCTTTCTCCTCTGCTTCTAATTTAATAAGCCAATTTTTTCCTTCTGTTCCTGCTGTTTTTAATTTATCAATTTCAGGATCATAACCGAAGTTTTATTATTCCACCTTCTTTTATTGTCATTGGTGGGTCTTCTTCTATAGATTTATCAATTAAACCATATATATCTTGTAGCTCGTCTAAATTTTCATATAATTCTTTTAATAAATCACTTTCTGCCTCTTTTAATACTTTTTTTACCTCTGGTAATTTAAACAAAGAATTTTTAAGAGTTATCATATCACGAGCATTTGCATTTCCATATGCCATTTTTCCTGTTAATCTTTCAATATCATAGACTTTTTTTAAGTTTTCTATAATATCTCCTCTTAAAATAATATTATTTTTTAATTCTTCAACCGCTTCTAATCTTTTATTTATTTCATTTACATCAACTAAAGGGTCGCTAAGCCATCTTCTAAGTAGACGTCCACCCATTGAAGTTGAGGTTTTATCTAAAACCCAAAGAAGTGTTCCTTTTTTTGATTTATCTCTCATTTTTTCAGTAATCTCTAAGTTTCTTCTTGCATTTATATCTAATGCCATATATTTTGATATTTGATATACAGTTATTTTATTAATATGGTCTAAAGATGTTTTTTGTGTTTCTTCTATATATTCTATTAAAGCATTTATAGAACTAATTGCTAGTTTTTTATTAGAAATATCTTCTAATTTTTTACCATTATTATCTACAAAATTAAATCTTAAATCTATATTATTTAATTCTTGTATAAAAAATTTATCATTAAATTTAGTTATATAGATATTTTCGAATCTTTCTTTAATTTTATCAATTTCTTCGCTCGTTTCTGCCATCATTGAGTTTACAACCAATTCTGATGGACTATATCTTGCAATCTCATCTAATAACATTGGGAAATTATAATTATCTTTTATTTCTGCTGAATAAAATTCCCCTGTTGATATATCACATATACTTATCCCATAATATATACCAGATTTATAAATAGACATTATGAAATTGTTTTTTCTTTCTTCAAGCATATTGCTATCTACTAAAGTTCCTGGTGTTACTACTCTTATTACTCCTCTTTTAACAATTCCTTTTGCTTTTTTAGGATCTTCTAATTGTTCACATATTGCGACTTTATAGCCTTTTGCAATTAATCTTGAAATATAAATTTCTGCTGCATGATGTGGAACTCCGGCACATTGGTGCTCTTTCTTTTTGTCCACAATCTTTTCCAGTTAAAGTTAGCTCTAGTTCTCTTGATGCTGTTATTGCATCATCAAAAAACATTTCATAAAAATCCCCTAATCTATAAAATAATATACAGTCTTGATATTCTTTTTTAGTTTCTAAATATCTTTGCATCATAGGTGAATATTCTGCCATCTTTCTTTTTCTTCCTTTCTTACTTCATTCTTTGTTCTTTATTTTTACCTTTGTATTTCTCCTTTTAAATACCACATATGTTGTGACACTATTTTTAAATCTACCATTTTACCAATTAAAGATTTATCTCCTTCAAATATAACGACTTTATTGCTGTCTGTTCTTCCCGTAAATAGTTCTTTATTATTTTTACTTTCACCTTCAACTAATACTTTTTCTATTTTACCTACATATTTATTGTTGTTTTCTTCAATTCTACTTTCAAATAATTCTTTTAATTTATTAAATCTAATATGTTTTATCTCTTCTGGAACTTGGTTTTCCATTTTATCTGCTGGTGTTCCTTTTCTTCTTGAATATATGAACATATATATTTGTTCAAAATTTACTCTTTTTACAACATCTAATGTGTCTAAAAATTCTTCATCAGTCTCACCTGGAAAACCTACTATTATATCAGTAGATAATGTTAAATTAGGTATTTTCTTTTTCATTTTTTCTACTAATTCTAAATATTGTTCTTTTGTGTATTTTCTATTCATTTCCTTTAATACTTTAGTATTTCCTGATTGAAGCGGTAAATGTATTAGTTTACATACCTTATCACAGCTAGCAATTGCATCTATTACATCATCTGTAAAGTCTTTTGGGTGTGGTGATATAAATCTTATTCTTTCAATCCCATCTATTTTGTTTACTTCTTTTAATAAACTTGCAAATGAGTCTACATCTTCATATTTCTCAAAAGGTATATTTTTCTCCTTTTCTACTCTTAAATATGAATTTACATTTTGCCCAAGTAATGTTATTTCTTTATATCCTTTTTTAGCTAGTTCTTTTACTTCATTTATTATATCTTTTGGCTGTCTACTTCTTTCTCTTCCACGTACATATGGAACTATACAATATGTGCAAAAATTATTACAGCCGTTCATTATGCTTACAGATGCCTGTATTTTGCTATCTCTTTTTACAGGTAAATTTTCATAAATTTTACCATCTATATCTATTATATCTTCTATTTTTTTCTTTTCTTCTAGTGCTTTATATAAATCTTCTGGAAATCTATATAATGTATGTGTTCCGAATAATATATCTACAAATGGATATGATGTTTTTATTTTATCTGTTATATGTTTTTCTTGCATCATGCAACCACCAATTGTAATTATTATTCCTTTTTCTTCTTTTAATCTTTTTAATTCTCCGAAGTTTTCCGAACAACTTGTCTTCTGCATTTTCTCTTACACAACAAGTATTAAATAAAGCTATATCACAATCTTTTACATTGTCTGTTTTAATATAACCCATTTCTTCTAACATCCCACATATTTTTTCACTATCATTTTCATTTAGCTGACAACCCATAGTAAAAATATTATATTTTAAATTTTTATCTTTATTTAATTGTTTTATTTTTTCCATGTATTCTACCTGTCTTTCAACGTCATTTACTGTATTCATCTTTTACCTCCTGCTCACATATTTTATTATATTTTTATAATTTTTGCAAGAAAAAAATCAATAAAAAAGAGTAGAAATACTCTACTCTCATAATATTTTCATATTTTTTATTCAAGACCATATTTTTTCTTAAATCTATCTGCTCTACCACCTACTGTATCTTGTCTCAAGTTTCCTGTCCAGAATGGATGACATTTTGAGCATACATCTACTTTTAAATCTTTTTTTGTTGAACCAACCTCTAAAACATTACCACATGCACATGTGATTGTTGTTTGATTGTATTCTGGTTGTATATCTTTTTTCATTTTGTTCACCTCTCTTTAATAAAATAAACTGACTGTTTTTTATAATAACATATTTTTTAATTTTTTTCAAGTAATTTTTACTAATTTGTTTGATTTTCTTCTTGTTTATTTTCTTCTTCTTGCTGAAACATATATTGTGCCGAATATAACATTTCTTTATTTATTGATAATTTATGCACAAGTTTACTCATTATATTAAATACACAAGCAATTATTAATATTAACATTCCTATCTTTTTCCAATATTTCGCAAGCATAATTTTTCTCCTTAAAATTTACTTTCGTATTAATTATACTTTTATTTTACTAAAAAGTCAATTATTTTGAAGAAAAAACTCCAAAACTATGGGAGGCATAAAGCCTCCCACAATTTAGCACCTAAGAAAATACCCAGGAAATTTCAGGTTCTGGCAATTTAACCTGAACATTTAGTATAAAAACTGGTCTAATTCCATATGAGCCATTCTCATAATATTTACCATTGTTTATTCCTGGAATCAATGGACAACAAGATATATAATCTCCTCCATGCATGTATGCAATATAACTCATATCACCTTTGTAATAATGAGTATTTACCCAGAAATACTGTCCCTTAAATTTAAGGCTTCCAATTATATCAATATCCTCATCTGAAATATTTCTTACCTCACAAATTTTATCTTGTCCACCAAAACATCTACATATTAAATTAAACTCATCGTGAGCATATGCACACCCAGCATTTCCACCTATCTCGAAATTCTCAATAATATTTCTATCTGCATAACATGCAGGGTGGCAAATACCATCTGGAGAATGTTTTGTTACTGCAAAACATTTAGCAATCACTTCTCTTGGCGTATCATAGCTTGAAAACATTTGCTCTTTAGAGCCATTCCTTTCCTTAAAACTAGTATATATCCTTCCCTTAGGAATTGGAATTAAAAACTCTTGCCCTATAATCTCCTCATATGTATAGACATTTTTAGCTTCAAAAAGATGAATAGCAGGCATTGTCTTTCCTTTCTCTTAAGATGCCTTATTTACCTTCAGCATTTTGCTGTGTGGCTAAAGTATAACACCTTTTTCCTTTAATTTCAACTATATTAAAGTATCAAATCTTATTTGTTTATATTCTTCTTTTAATATATCATATAAAGTTTTAACATTATCTACTTCATCAATTATTTTTCTTAAATTTTCCTTATCAAAAACAACATCTTTTTCCTTTTCTACCATTCTAATTATTCCTCTTTTTAGTTTCACAGTAGGAATAGTAATTTGATAAACTAAAAAATTATCAGAAAAACCTTCAATATTAAAACTTATTTCAGGTGGCAAGCTACTTGTTAATACTATTTTCTTATTTTTAGAAATAAAGTCGTCTACTAATTTATTAATTTCTTTTTGTATAGGTTTTTTATTTAAAATATATTGAACATCTTCTAATATTAAAAATTCACAATTATAGTATTTTCCTAAATAATTTTTTTCTCCGTTAGTTCTCATAAAATCATTTATAAAATTCTCACAAGTAGCTAAAAGCACATTATCATTTTTCATTGCTTTATCTGCTATTCCTGTTACTAAATGAGTTTTACCAAGTCCAATTTTTCCATATATGTATATTGGTAAATATTCTTTTCTATCTTTTAATAATTTTTTTATTGCTTTATATGCCTTTTCATTTGAATTATCCACAATAAAATTTTCTAAAGTCATTTCCATTTTATTTTCCTTCTTTATTAGTTAATTTATTTTTATTATATTGTATATTTTTATTTATTATTAGTCAAGGAATTTTAAATAGATTTTTTATTCATGCTCATTTAGTGTTAGCACTATTTTTTAATATTCATTTCAATTTACTATCATTTTGTAACTTTTCTTTATTTGTATCAATTATTATATTTCCACTTTTCATTTTTTTATAACATTTTATATTAACATATATGTCTCTTACTCCGGCAATAAATATAATTATATATACAATTATAAAAAATAAATAACCAATATATACAAGTCTACTAAAATGAACTGATATATAATTTAATAAGTTATTGTAAAAATCTGAAACACCATTACTATTCACCAAACCTAAAGGCCAAAATAAAATGGTTAAAAGTGCTACTACTATTCCTATTATTATATATAGAACAAATATAATTATAGAAATTATTGTAATTATCCATAAACATTTTGTAAGTTTTTTATTCTCAAAATCCTTTTTTATACTTTTATAAAATTCTCCACACTTTAATTTTTTTGCTAAAATAACATTTCTTACATAAAAAAAAGCCCAACTAAAAAGTAATACATATAATATTATACAAGATATTTGATATATTAATTCCATTTTATCTCCTCCTAAAAAAAATTATAACATATTTTCTTAAAAATAATTATTTTTATTTTATTTTTTTTTGAAATTTTTGGCTTAATAAACAAATCTTTTTTGGTTAAAATAAAAATGGTGATATAAATGAAAAATAAAACATTAATTTTAATAATATTTCTTTTAGTTGTGCTAATAGCAGTAGCTGTATATTTTTCTATAAATAATAATAAAAATGAAGAAAATTCTTATCAAGCAAATAGAACTTCAAGTGCTGATACTCAAAATGATAATAATAAAACAAATGATGAACAAAATAACGAAAAAGAAGAAGAAAATAATAAAAATGAAACCAATAAATCTGAAGAAAAAACAGAACAAAATAATACAAAAAATGAAGAAGAAAGAAAACAAGAATATAAAGAAGAACAATTATCTACATTTACAACAAAAATATATTCAAAAGACTCTGAAAGGCAAAATAATATTAAGATTACTTGTAACACATTAAATGGAACAACTGTAAAAACTGGTGAAACTTTTTCTTTTTGCTCTACTGTTGGAAAAGCTACTTCTGACAAAGGATATCAAGAAGCAGATGTATTTGACCATAATGGAAATAAAACAAAAGGGCTTCGGTGGTGGAAATTGCCAAGTAAGTAGTACTCTTTATAATGCAGTACTTGCTGTTTCTTCATTAGATATAACAGAACGTCATGAACATAGCAATGATGTTCCATATGTTCAAGATGGAAAAGATGCTGCTGTTGCATATGGTAGTTATGATTTTAAATTTGTAAACAACACTCGGAAATACTATTAAAATATTAGCTTCAACAGATGACTCAAATGTTACAATAACAATAAATTCTGTAAAACCAATATAATATCTTCCCTCTTTTTGAATATTTAAAATATTTCTTGAATATATTTTAATATCAATTGGAGGGATTTTTATGCGAATTTTTAAATTATTAATTAGTATTTTACTTATTTTTATAATTTGTTTTTATGTTTTTTCTATTTCATCATTTGCAAAAGATTATTCATATATATGGGATAGTGATGTTTTAGAGACTTCTACAAATATTACAGAAGAAACAAATTCTGAAATTTCTTCTGATAATTTTCTAAATTTAGAATGTGGTTCTGCTATTTTAATAGAACAAGAAACAGGAAAAGTTTTATATGCACATAATATACATGAGCAATTATATCCAGCATCTGTTACAAAAGTTATGAGTATTTTACTTATAATGGAAGCATTAGATAGTGGAAAAATTAGTTTAACAGATGAAGTGCCATGTAGTGAAAATGCCGCATCTATGGGAGGTTCACAAATATGGCTTGACCCAAGAGAAACTCTAACAGTAGATGAAATGCTCAAGGCAATTTGTGTAAACTCTGCAAATGACCGGAGTTGTTGCAATGGCTGAATATATTGCTGGCTCTGAAGAAGCATTCGTTCAAATGATGAATGATAGAGCAAAAGAATTAGGAATGACTGACACAACATTTAAAAATTGCCATGGGTTAGATGAAGAAGGACATGTAACATCAAGCTATGATATTGCTTTAATGTCAAGAGAGCTATTAAAAAATCATCCTGATATTACTAAATATACAACTATATGGATGGATACCTTAAGAGACCGGAAAATCACAATTATCAAATACTAATAAGTTAATTAGAAATTATAAAGGTGCAACTGGTTTAAAAACAGGCTCAACTTCTCTTGCATTATACAATTTATCTGTTTCTGCTACTCGTGATGGTTTATCTTTAATTGCAGTTATTATGAAAGCTCCCACTACTAAAATAAGATTTGAAAATGCCACAAAACTTTTAGATTATGGTTTTAATACTTATTCATATAAAGAATTGGGAAAAAAAGATGATATTATTAATACTATTTTTGTAAATAAAGGAACAAAGTCACAAGTAGAAGCGGTTTTAAAAGAAAATACAGGTATATTATTAAAAAAAGGTTCTGATAAAAATATAGAACAAATTTTAAACTTACCTCAAAATATAACTGCGCCTATAAAACAAGGAGATAAATTAGGAGAAATTTTATTTGTTCTTGATGGTGAAACATTAACTAGTGTTGATATAATTGCTAAAGAAGACATTGAAAAAATAGGGTTGTTTTCAGTTATAAAAAAAGTATATTATTCTTGGGTTGATTTATTAAGATGAGACAAAAAGGGACGGGGAATTTTTGTCTCAAATTGTAAAGTAAGTAAACTGCTAATCGTGTAATACCAATGGAATTGCGGTTTATTTATTTCAAAAATGAGACAAAAATTCCCCGTCCCTAAAAGTCTCATTCATCTTCTAAAGTTTCATCATACTCAAATTCATATTCTAAATCTTCCTTTGCCTTGTTTTTCTCTTCTGTAATTTTTTTAGTACTCTCTTCTATCTTTTTTTCTATTTCTTTTTTATCATCTTGCTGTTTTTTCATATTTTTATCATGTTTTTTTTGCATTTCTTTTAAAATTTGATTTGTTTGTTCTTTTTTATTTTGAATACACCTATTCATGATATTATTTGTTTTTTCAATTAAATCTGGAACATAATCTAGTAATTTATCAAGTGAAGAGCTATGTGTTACAGGCATAAGTTTTACATTATTAGGTTGTATCACTAAAAATGCTATTGGATTTATTGTAACTCCTGCTCCTGAACCACCTCCGAATGGCAACCTATATTGAATTTCTTCTTCTTTTTCTTTTTTGCTATATTCATTTATTGTCTCTCCACTAAATTCACTTCCTCCTGCTGCAAATCCGAATGATACTTTTGATATTGGTATTATTACAATATTATTTGATGTTTCTATCGGTTCTCCTATTATTGTATTTACATCTATCATATCTTGTATACTATTCATAGCTGTAAGCATAAGACCTTCTATTGGATGTTCGCTCATATTTTTTCACTCCTTCTTTTTTATTTAAGATATATATTATATTTATAATATGTATCATTTTTATCTCAAATATACCTGAAAAATCTATATTTAACAAATTTTTATTAATAAATACTGGTTTTACATTAAATTTTTGAGTTTTATAGCTTTTTATTTTATTTTTTAACAAAAATGAAATAACCATACTTATTATAGGAATAAGAATTGCAGTTAAACTCGCATTTTCTGTTCCTATTTCTATATTTAAATTTATTCTATTTATTACAAATTTATTTTCCTTTAAAACCTCTTTTAACTTATTAATGCTCATATCTTTTTCTATTTTTTGTATATCTATTTTTTTGATCTTTTCTTTAAATTTAAATTTGAATTTTTTAATTTTTTCAGATGTAATTTTTATATTTATTACTGGTATTTTTCCTAAAATACATAATTTAAGTACTATTATATAATTTCCATCAATATTTATCTTTTTATGTTTATTGTCATTACCGTTTTCATTTTTATTTATATTTATATCTATATTTTTTATATATTGTTCTGATAAATTTGATGAATATTTTAAATTTCTTATTTCTATTTTTATTTTAGAAAATAAAAATAATGTTACTAACAATATTATTGAAATTGTTATAATAAAAAGAAAAACCAATATACATCCCTCCTTTAGAGGATTTTATATTAGTTTTTCCAAAAATTTCTTTTTTAAACATATTTAAACATATTTTATTAATTTTTATTTTATTATTTTTTATTTTATTATTTTTTATTTTATTCTATTTTCCATTTTCTACATTCTTATTTAGTTTTTTTACTAAAATATCTCCGAATAATTTTTCTTGGTCTGTTTCTACTTTGCTTCTTCTTGATAACTCAAGTAGCCCTGAAAATGCTGTTACTACTTCTTGTTTATTATGCTCTTTTAATGAAAATAATTTATTAAATATAAATGATTTTTGCTTTACTAAAATTTTAAACATTTGCCTTACTTTGCCCGCTACTGTGTAATTATCTGTTATTGCTATTTTTTCTATATTTTTTGCATTTTGATTTATTTTTTGTTTATTTCTTTCTACTAATTTTATATATATATCTGGTATTGTATCTTTTTTATATTCTTTTTCTATTTTTTGTTTTGGAAGTTCTATCTCTTCTGGTAATTTATAATATCTATTTGAATATTTTAAATAATTTTCTTTTAAAGTTTTACTTATTTCTTTGAATTTTTTATATTCTATAATTCTTCTAATTAACTCTTCTTCTGTTATTTCTTCTTCCTCTTCTTCCTGTTTTGGAAGCAAGTTTTTAGATTTTAAATATAGAAGTGTTGTTGCCATTATTAAAAATTCACTGGCTATTTCTAAATTCATTTTTTCTTGTTCCTTTAAATATTCAATATATTGGTCTGTTATTTGACTTAAATTTATATCATAAATATTCATTTTATTTTTATCTATTAAGTGACATAATAAATCAAGTGGACCTTCAAAATTGTTTATTTTTATTGCATATTTATTAGTTTCCATTGTAAGTACCGCCATTACTCTTCTTCCTCCATTGCTTCATTTATATTTTCTTGTTTATAACCTTTTTTTAATAAAAATTGTTTTATTTCTTCTTTTTCCATAGAAACTGATTTTTTATATATTAAATTCTTAGCTGATTTTATTTCATATTCTTCTAATTCGTCATTGTTTTCATAAATATAATCTTCTATATCATTTTTGTTTAATCCTTTTGATAATAATTTATATTTCATCTCTCTAATTGACATATTTTTTAATGCTATAAAATTGTTTATAGTTCTTTTAATATAATCTTTATCATTTATATAACCAGCTTCTTTTAAATATTCTATAATATCATCTAACATATTTTCTTCTATTTGTTTATTAAATTTTTTTCTTATTTCTTGTTCTGTTCTTTTTTTATATAATATATATCTAAGCACTCTTGTTTTTTCTCTATCAAATTCTTCTACCGTATACATTTTTACCTCTTTTCTTTTTTTATATTTTATTACAAAAAGAAAAAAATAGCAAGAAAATTTCATCATTAAAATTTTAATAATTTTGTTGGTAAAAATGACAACAAAAATTCACATATTCTTGCTAATTGCAGGTCCTGTTAGTAGACTTCTTCTTAGATTTATACAACAACATTGTAAAGGTAATAATAACAAAGAAACTAGCAAAAATAAAAGAATCTATATAGCAAAAAATACACTTACTAAAATTATATAAGTGTATTTTTCTTTTATTTATTTGTCATTACTTAAAAAATTCATAACTAAATCTATAATTATTTCCTTTTCTTTTGGATTAGACTCAGCAATAAGTAATGTTAATGCAACTAATGTATTATTGTCTATTGTTTGGTTTCCATCTTTATATAATATACCATAAAAATTTAGAAAATATATAAATAATGTTGCTGCTATTCTTTTATTTCCGTCTGCAAATACGTGGTTTTTAACTATTAAATATAAGAAATTTGCACCTTTTTCTTCTATACTTTTATATACATCTTCTCCTCCAAATGTTTGATAAATATTTCCTATTATTGATTCTAAGCCTTTATTTCTCTCGACTGCAAATAATTTGCTTTCTTCATTAAACTTAAGTTTATTAATAACATCTATACAATCTTCATATTTTATTATTCTTTGATCTATATTTCCTTTTACTTTCTTTAGTTTCTTATGGTCATAATCATCTAATATATTTAATGCTTTTGAGTAACTTCCAATTACTTTTAATATTTCTTTTGCATCATTTCCTTCTAATCTTTCATCAATTCTATTTGCTATATCTATTAATTTTATTGTTTTTTCTAAATATTCTAATCTTTTTTGATTTACAGCATAACCTTTTAACATATAATCTTTTAAAACTTTATTTGCCCATCGTCTAAAGATTACGCCATTTTTTGATTTTACCCTATAACCAACGCTGAGTATTACATCTAAATTATAATAGTCTACCATATGAGTTTGTGTTTTTCCCTCTATTGCACCATGTTTAGTGGTCGTCGCAAATTTTGCGACTACCAACTCTTCTCCTTTCAATTCTTCTTTTAGTGCATTATTAATATGTTTACCTATTGTTTTTATATCCCTTCCGAATAATTGGGCTAACTGTTGTCTATTTAACCACACTGTATCATCTTTTAAATTTACTTCTAACTTCACACCCTGATTTTCAAATAGAATAATTTCGTTCTTTTTTTCTTCCATAATACAACATCCTTTCCTTTAATTTAATAATTTAATTTAACCGTTCCGAACTTGCTGTCTGTATTTTACTATTTATTTAATATTTTGTCAACAGTTTCATTTACTTTTCTATAAATTTTTCCCTAAGAATAAAAAGAAGCTAATTAGATAAACTAATTTTATCTAATTTAGCCTCTATATTTTAATCAAATATTTAATTATTCTTCATCATCGTCTTCTTTACTAGGTAAGTTTTCTCCTAAGCTTTGTTCAAATGCTTTAGCAAAGTTGTCTCTTACTTTTTTCTCTATTTCGTCAAGCATTTCTGGATTTTCTTTTAAATATTTTTTAACATTTTCTCTTCCTTGACCTATTCTTTCACCATTATAGCTAAACCAAGAACCCGCTTTTTCTACAATATCTAAGTTTACTGCCATATCTAAAATATTTCCTTCTTTAGAAATACCTTGTCCATATACTACATCAAATTCAGCCTCTCTAAATGGTGGTGCAACTTTGTTTTTAACAACTTTTACACGTACTCTATTTCCTTTTATTTCTCCATCTTGTTTAATATTTTCTATTTTTCTAATATCCATTCTAACAGATGCATAGAATTTTAGAGCACGTCCACCTGTTGTTGTTTCTGGATTTCCGAACATAACTCCAATTTTTTCTCTTAATTGGTTTATAAATATTAAAACTGTTTTAGATTTATTAATAGCTCCTGCAAGTTTTCTTAATGCTTGTGACATAAGTCTTGCTTGAAGTCCCATGTGAGAGTCTCCCATATCTCCATCTATTTCAGCTTTTGGAACTAAAGCTGCAACAGAGTCTACTACTACTACATCTAAAGCCCCACTTCTAATTAAACTTTCTGTAATTTCTAATGCTTGTTCTCCCGTATCTGGTTGTGAAACTATTAAATTATCTATATCAACACCTAATTTTTTAGCATAAACTGGATCTAATGCGTGTTCTGCATCAATAAATGCTGCTTCTCCTCCAATTTTTTGTGCTTCTGCAATTATATGAAGAGCTAGTGTTGTTTTACCAGATGATTCTGGACCATATACTTCTATAATTCTACCTCTTGGAACTCCTCCTATACCTAAAGCTATATCTAGGCTTAAAGCTCCAGTTGGTATCGCTTCTATTTCCATAGCTTTAAAATCTCCGAAGTTTCATTACTGAACCTTTTCCGAATTGTTTTTCTATTTGACTCATAGCCACCTCTAATGCTTTTTTCTTTTCTGCATTTTCTTCCATTATTTTTCCTCCTTATTTTTTTGAACTTTTGTTTGATATTCATATTATATATCAAATATTTGTTTTGTCAATATCTTTTTTAAAATTTTTTTATTTTTATTTATACCAACCCTCAATTCCATAAAATTGATAAAACCATGTAGGTGTTATATCTCCTACTAATCCAGAATTATATGCTATTATATATTTATTGTTATATAAACTTATATATGGCATATCAGTTTTATAGATCTCAGCTAATCTTTTGTAATCTTCTTTTAAAATATTTTCATCTGTTGTATTTTTAGTTTCATTTAATAAGTTATTTACCTCTTCGTTTGAATAATTTACAATATTATTATTTCCAAAGAAAGTATCTAAGTTAGGACTAGGTGATAATGTCATTGAGCATAAAGCAATATCAAAACCTCTTGTATTTATTAAGTTATTATATTGTTCATCAGATGCTTGTACAATATTTATTATAAACCCTTGTGCTTCTAATTGCCCTTCTATATTTTGAGCAACTGCAACTTTTCTCGTATCACTTGCTCTTACTAAAATATTAAGCTCAATTCTTATAGTCCTTCTGTTTTCAGTTTTTTGCCAAGAACCACTCCTTAAAACCCAACCTGCATCTGTAAGCTCTTTTTTAGCTTGTTCTGTATTATATCCACTACTTGTGTCTTGGTCTTGATATAACCAATTACCATAATCAAGTGGGAAACTACTTACAAAGCATTTATTTCCTAATACATTTGAATTTATATTTTCTTTATCAATAGAATATGCAATTGCTTTTCTAACCTCTGGCCTACTTAAATAATTATTTGAAATATTCAAAGCTAAAAAAGTATGTTCTCTTCCTTTTATTTCTCTTGGAGTATAACCAATAGTCCCAATGTATTCTTGTATATTTTCATTATCTGTTGAAATTAAATCTATACTACCTACTTTAAAACTATTATATAATTCTCCTATTGAAGAATATAAATTAACAGTTATTGTTTCTATTACACTATTTTTTTCTTTGTTCCAGTAACTTGTATTTTTAGATAATGTTATATATGAGCTTTGAACATCTGTTATCTTAAACATTCCAGTCCCAACAGGAGATGTGTTTTTACTACTTGTTGTAAAATCTTCACCTAAATAATAACTACTTGAAAGAATTGGAAATGTTAAATTATATTCAAAAAAAGGAATATCACTATCTAAATTAATTCTTATAGTATAATCATCTACAATATCTACTCCAACTACATTTTGAACATTTGCAGAATAAATAGTATCTGTATCTTTTAACCTATCAATAGTAAATTTAACATCTTGAGATGTAAATGCTTGGCCATTAGACCATCTAACATTTTCTCTAAGTTTAATTAAATATGAATTTCCACTTTCTTTTGCCCATTCTGAGGCTAAGCAAGCTTCAGCTTTATAATCTGACGTTAAGTTTACTAATGGTTCATAAATTAGTTTAGTAATATTTTGAACATTCTTATTCTTACTAAGAACAGGATTTATTGTGTCAAAACTTGCAATTCCGAGTTTTAACTCTTTTACTCTTTCATCTTGATTACTAGCAGTATACTCTTCTTCTTGTTTTTTTATTTCTTCATCTTGCCTTATTTTATATACTGCAATTACTAAAATAATAATTATAAATATTACAAAAACATATTTAATCCAATTTGATTTCATATTTCACCTCTGTACTATATGTATCATACATTAATTTTTTAAAAATTTCAAGTAATTTTAAAATTTCGAAAAAATTTACAAAAATTAAACAGGCCTTTTTAGCCTGTCTTTATATTTTATTTTATGTTCTTGACTCTACTATTAGTTTTATTCCAGTTCTGTCTTCTCCTTCTACTTCAACTTCTGCAAATGCTGGAATACATACTAAGTCTACTCCTGATGGTGCCACAAAACCTCTTGCTATTGCCACCGCCTTTACTGCTTGATTTAATGCTCCTGCCCCAATTGCTTGCATTTCTGCCTTATTTGATTCTTTTACCAACCCAGCAATCGCTCCTGCTACTGAATTGGGATTTGATTTTGATGAAATCTTTAAAATTTCCATTTTCTTTTGCCTCCTAAATTTTTATTTTTGTTGTTGCAACTTTTACATTTTCAATTTTACAATATATGGAAATAAATGTAAATAGTTTTCTGGAAATTTTTGGAATTTTTCATCGCAATAAAAATACTTTTTCGACAAATTAATTTTACATTCTTATTCTTTCTATTTGTTTTACTTTATTTGTACTATTATCTACATCAAAAATAACACCATTAAACATACATTCTCCTTCTGCTATTTTATATCTTTCTGGAAGAGTTGTTTCAAATCTTTTTATTGATACATCTTTATCCATACCTATAACTGAATTTTTAGGTCCAGTCATTCCTATATCTGTTATATATGCTGTTCCTTTTTCTAATATAGTTTCATCAGCTGTTTGTACATGTGTATGTGTTCCAAAAATTGCTGTTACTTTTCCATCTAAATAATAACCAAGTGCAATTTTTTCAGCTGTAGCTTCTGCATGGAAGTCAATTATTATCATATCTACTTTTTTCTCTATTTTTTCTACTATTTTTCTGGCTATTAAAAATGGATTTTCTGATAATACATTTACATCTACTCTTCCTATCAAATTTATTACAGCTATTTTTTTATCTAAAACCTCATAAATACCATATCCTTTTCCTGGAACTCCTCTGCAATAATTTGCAGGTCTAATAATTTTTGGACTATTTATAAATTTAAATATATCTTTTTTTCCCCATGTATGATTTCCCATTGTTATTACATCTACATTTTCTTCTACAATATCTTTAAAATTTTTTTCAGTAATTCCCATTCCTTCTCCTGCATTTTCTCCATTTACTATAACAAAATCTATTTTTTTACTTTCCTTTATTTCATTTAAAGTTTCTTTCAACTTTTTTACTCCACTATTTCCAACTATATCTCCTACTGCTAATATTTTCAATCTAATTCCTTCTTTCTTTAAATATTTTACTTTAATATAATACTACATATTAAAAAAATAATCAAATTTTAATTTTACATAATAAAAGAGAGGTTTTTTCCCTCTCTTTTCTATTTTGCATAATCTACAACTCTTGTTTCTCTAATAATATTTACCTTTATTTGTCCTGGATAATCCATTTCAGATTCAATTCTTTTTGCTACATCTCTTGCTAAGATTGTCATTTGATCATCTGTAATTTTTTCTGGTTTTACAACAATTCTTATCTCACGACCTGCTTGAATTGCAAATGATTTCTCAACACCTTCAAATGAATCTGCAATTTCTTCTAAGTTTTGTAATCTTTTAATATATGCTTCTAATGTTTCTCTTCTTGCTCCAGGTCTTGAAGCTGATATTGCATCTGCTGCTTGTACTAAAACTGCTTCTAAGCTTAAAGGTTCTACATCTCCATGATGTGCTTCTACTGCATTTATTACAAGTGGATTTTCTTTAAATTTCTTTAAAATTTCAACACCTATTTCTACATGTGTTCCTTCCATATCATGGTCTAATGCTTTTCCTAAGTCATGTAATAGTCCTGCTCTTCTTGCAAGTTTAGTGTCTAATCCTAATTCATCAGCCATTATTCTTGCTAAATTTGATACTTCTATTGAATGGTTTAATACATTTTGGCCATATGATGTTCTGTATTTTAATTTTCCAATCAATTTTACTATATCTGGATGAAGACCAATAACTCCTGTTTCTAATACTGCTCTTTCTCCTTCTTCTTTAATTGTGTTTTCTACTTCTTCTTTAGCCTTTTCAACCATTTCTTCAATTTTGGCTGGATGAATTCTTCCATCATCGATTAATTTTTCTAATGCAATTTTTGCAACTTCTCTTCTTAATGGATCAAATCCTGATAATACAACAGCTTCAGGTGTATCATCTATTATTAAATCAATTCCTGTTAAGGTTTCTAATGCTTTTATGTTTCTTCCTTCTCTACCAATTATTCTTCCTTTCATTTCATCATTAGGAAGAGCAACAATTGATACTGTAGTTTCTTGAGAATGGTCTGCTGCACATTTTTGTATAGCATAGCTTAGCATTTCCTTTGCTTCTTTGTTTACAGTTTCTTTTGCTTTTTGTTCTTGTTCTCTAATTAGTGCTGCTTTTTCTGCTACTAATTCTTTTTCCATTTCAGATAATAACCTTTGTTTTGCCTCTTCCTTGGTTAATGCTGCAATTTTTTGTAATTCTACCATTTCTTGTTCATGTAATTTTTCTAATTCTTCTTTTTGTCTTTCTAAATCTTGAGCTTCTTTTTCTAATTCTCTTTCTTTTTTCTCAAAATTATCTGAACGTTTTTCAAGATTTTCTTCTTTTTGAATTAATCTTGCTTCTTGTTTTTGTACTTCGCCTCTTCTTTCTTTAATCTCTTGATCTAATTCTTTTCGACTAGCCATAATTTCTTCTTTTGCTTTAAAAATTTCTTCTTTTTTCAAATTCTCAGCTTCTATTTTAGCTAAATCAACTAATCTTTTTGCTTCATTTTCAGCTCCTTGTATTTTAGACTCTGCAATTTTCTTTCTATACGCCATACCAATTGGTATCCCAATTGCAAGTGAGATTAAGACAGAAGCGATCACGATTACGATTGTCATAATCAATACACCTCTTTCTTATTTATTTTTCAATGTTCGAATAAAATATATATACCTTTTTACTTAAAATATATTTTTTCCTACATATTATATTTTACCTGTATTCTGTAAAACTGTCAAGTAATTTTAACGTTAAATTTTCACAATATAAAAAAGAAATATTTTTGTAATAATCAAATTAAAACTATAACAAAAAAAGATAGAGAACAAATTTCTCTACCTAGTAATGTGCTTATCCTCATTTTTAACTTTGCATTATTTTTACTCCTAATTATGTATTTATCAATATTTTTTATAATCTTCTATATCTATTTTCTCATTATTTAAGAAAACTCTACTTAAATCTTTACTTTCTATAAGTAATTCTTTCTTTTCTTTAGATAATTTCTTAATATGGTATTCTAATTTAGAAGCAAGAGACTTATTTTTAGTCTCCCATGTAGCTTCTAATTTTTTAGCACTATGAGTATATGTGTATTTTGCACATTTTTCATTTTTAGAAAAATGTTCTTCCATTCTTCTATCTATATTTGTTGTAATTCCAGTATATATACTATTATCCCTGCATCTTAACATATATATGTAATACATTTTATTCTACTCCTCTATATTCCCATGTATTTGCATTATCTTTTGAACAATATATTTTACTATTTCCTCCATTATAATCACCGGTCACTTCCTTGTCCAATTTCTAAAATAAGTTCTCCATTTTCTTCTTTAGGTAAATTATAATAATCATAAATATTTTTATCTTCCTCTGTTTGTTCTAATTCCAATTTAGAAAAATTAAAACCTCCATCTTTTGTAATATATAATTCCGACATTTCTCCTCCAGTACTTGGCATAGTTAAAAAGCCTATATTTTCATCTATAAATTCTATATTGCTACCTATTTTAAAAACTTTATCATCTGTATTTCCTATACCATTGAAAACTACATTCCAAGTTTTCCCACCATCTTTAGTCTTTTTAATATCTCCAAAGGCAATTCCCATAGCAACATCTTTAAACTCTAACATATAACCTGTATTAGAATTTACAAAATCAATATTTTGGACTGATGTAACTCCAAGCTCTGTTGTTTTCCAAGAAACCCCCATATTATTAGAAAAAATAAACTCTTCATTTCCATTATTATATTTTACAAAAAAAGTTTTTTCTTTAGAAATCTTATATTTTCCATCATCAAAACTTGTAACACCTTCAAAGTCTCCTGGGACTTTTATTACATCTTTACCATCATAACTAATATATAAAATACCATTTTCTATTTTATAATCATTTTTACCTACACTTACAATATTATAATTTTCTAAATCTCCATCTTTATTACTAACACATTCTAAAACATTTAATTTCTCTTTATCCATTGAAACTTTTGTAAGTGTAATTGTACCACCTTTTTTAATTAAATCTGTTTTATTATCAATTACGCAGTCTTCATTTAAACCTATTACATAACAAGGTATATTATTTTTATATAAAACAATTGATGTAACTCCATATTGTTTTATATCCTCAGCTTCAAATAATTTACTATTTTCTCCTTCTTTAATTGTAAGCCCTTTATCATCTACTATAAAACTAATTCCTTCTCCATATTGTGAAAATGTCGCCCATTTACCAAAAAGTACATTTGAAACATAATAATAGCCTTTACTTGCATCTCCACCATATGTTGCAACAAATACTTCTAAACTACCATCTTTATTTTCATATGTAATAGCACAAATATCGTTATTAAGCCATGAGGTTTTTATTTTTCCATCTACTTCATTATCTAATATTTCTTTATCTTTTACAAATAATAATTTAGTATTTTTATAATATGTAAGCACACCTGTTTTATTATTTTTCTTTAAAACTAATTCATTAGAAAAATCTTTTGAAAATTCTATTATAGATTTACTTTCAAAACCGTTATTTACCATAAATGCTATATTTATAATACTTAAAATAATAATAAAACAAGAAACTATTATATTTTTTATAAAATTCTTTTTAAAATTAATTAAAGTAAAAAATATTATTCCAAGTGTTATTATTATAATTTCATTTACAATATAAAATAATAAATCACTTATATACTCATAACCTTTAGGTTGTAAGAAAAATAAATATACACATTGTATAATAATAAAAATTGTAAAAACAACACTTGAAATTATTCCACTTATTTTTTTAAATAATTTTATTCTTCTTTCTCTTTTTTCTTTTTTTAAAGTTACTTTTTCTACTGCTTCTTCTATTTTCTTTTCTATATCTTCACTGCTTATTTTATTTGTTCCTCTTTCTCCATTTAATATTTCAGAAACATCTACATCAAAAACTTCAGCTAAAGAATTTAGTATTGTTATATCTGGGAAACTTAAACCTCTTTCCCATTTTGATATTGCTTTATCAGTTAATCCTATTTTTTTAGCTAAATCTTTTTGTGTCATATTTTTTTCTTTTCTTAAACTTTTTATAAAATTACCTAATTTTAAATTATCCATTTTATTTCTTCCTCCAAAAAAAGTTTATCATTTTTACTTAATTTAATCAACCGACTGTTAGTAGAATTTCTTATAAAGCCCTAAAAATAAAGCAAAATTTAAACCACATTTTTTTACAAAATTAAAGAGCTGTAAAACAGCCCTTCAATTATAATATTATTTTTATTTAAATACTTCCATTCTTATTTCTTTTCCATTACATACAAATACCATTTTTGTTATGTTTTTAAATCCTCTTTCCTTTAGCTCTTGCTCATATTTTTTGTCTTTTATTTGTTCTTTTGCTTCTTTTATTTTTGCTTTTACTTCTTTTTCTTCCATACTTTCTATTATTTTAAATTCCATTATAAAACTATTACTTTCTTTTTCTTT
>CALXFB010000029.1 GCA_944387475.1 uncultured Clostridia bacterium | reverse complement strand
GAAAAAGTATATGAAGAATATTTATACCAGTATTTTACAGCAAAACCAACAAGAATATTTGAAAGAACTAATGTAAACGAGTATAAATTTTTACAGGCAGATGAAGGAAAATTGAATGCTATAAAAACACAAAATATAGATAACAAATTATTTTTGGCAACAGCAACAACATGGAATTATGATAAAACAAGAGAACCATATTTGTGGTTTGCAAAAAATATAGACACATATTCTGGAGGAATGCTATTAAATGATTTTGTATTAGAATCATATAGCAAAGATGAAGGAAAAGAATTAAAGAAATTTACATTAAAATTATTAAACGAAGCAGACATTGTAATAAAAGATTTTAGTGTAGAAATGGAAGAACACGATGTGGATAATAATATGTTAATGTTATTAAAAAATTTTAATATACCTTCACAAATGTTTCCACAAAAGCAAAGAGATGTAAAAATAAGAATGACACATGAAATTGCTAATGATGAAGGAAATATGAAAAACTATGAGCTAAACTTAAATAATGAGTCTTCAGGAACACAAATTCTATTTTCATTTGCTCCAATATTAAGAGATGTTTTTGAAAATGGAAAAATACTAGTAATAGATGAAATTGAAAGAAGTTTGCATCCTACTTTAGTAGAGATGATTATTAAATTTTTCCATAATCCAAAGATAAATAAAGGTAATGCACAGCTAATATTCAATACTCATGACACAAACTTATTATCTTTAGATATATTTAGAAGAGACCAGATATGGTTTGCAGAGAAAGATCCAAAGAAAGGAGCTACTGACTTATATCCTCTTGATGACTTTTCAGTTAGAAAAAATGAGAATATAAGGAAAGGATACTTAAATGGTAGATATGGAGCGATTCCTAATTTACATACCAAGCAGGCATAAAAGTCTGCTTATTTTAATTTTAATGAAAGATAATAAATAATATAAAATATGTACTATTTTTACAAAAAGAGCATAAAATATTGTAAAAGTTCAACAAAAACAATACAAAATGTATTAAAAACAATTGACTTATACCAAAAAATAATGTAAAATAGTATAGAAAAGTTCAAAAATGATACAATATTATAGGAGGTGGATAAAATGTTCACATATGTAAAAGCTAAAAATTTTAAATCTTTGAAAAATATTGAATTTAATTTAAATAAAACAAAAAACAAGACAAATCAATTTATATCAATTTATGGTGAAAATGGAAGCGGAAAAACTAATATTGTAGAATTATTTAAGTTATTACAACAAGCAACAATGTCAAGAACAATAGACATTGCAATGAATAAGGTGCCAAAAGAATTTTGGAGAATACAAGAAGAAATGTCAAATCAGTTACCAACAGAAGTAAGACAAATTTTCCAATTATCATTTAACTTAAGAGAATATAGAATGTTAGATGAAGAGGAAGCAACTGAGGTTGAATATGGTTTTAAAATTAATGATAAAGAAGGATTTTACTATATAAAATTTAATGATGAAATTATAGAAGAAAAATTATATTATATGGCTGGGAAACAAAGAGCATATTTATTTCAGATAAATAAAGAAGATAACAAGATTAATAAAAACTTAAATAAAAATATATTTTTCAATGGAAAATATACCGAAGAATTAATTGATGGAATTGATAAGTATTGGGGGAAATATACTTTCTTATCATTGTTATCATTTGAAATAATAGAGAAAAACAAAGATTATATAAATAATAATATATCTAAAAATATTTTAGAAGTAATAGATAAAATTTGGTTAATGACAGTTCATGTTGATAAAGGAGCTTTAAAAATAATACCAGATAATTTTGGAAAATTAAAAAAATTGAATAATATACAAAAAGGAATTGTAAAAAAAGATAAATTATCTGAAATAAAGAAATATGAAAATGTTTTGAATATCTTTTTTACACAAGCATATGCAGATATAAAAGAAGTCGAATACGAAATAAATGAAGAAGAGGACAGGATCTATTACGAATTATATTTTAATAAAATGATAGGAGGCCAAATAAAGTCTATACCTTCCAGACTTGAATCAGATGGAACAAGAAGAATACTAAATCAATTTGATACAATAATAGGCTCACTATTGGGAGAAACAGTTATATTAGATGAAATAGATAATGGAATACATGATGTGCTAATGAAAAATATTATAATGTCAATAAAGGATGAGATAACAGGTCAATTGATAATAACAACACACAATACACTTTTATTAGAAGTGTTACCAAAGGAAAATATTTATATATTATCTACAGACTATGATGGAAACAAAATGATAAATTCTATAAAAGATTATGGAATTAAAATACAAAAAAACAATAATGCTCGTGATTTATACTTTAAAGGTATTTTTGGTGGAATACCAACAACTAATTATATTGATTTTGAAGAAATTAAGTATGCTCTAGAAAATTCAGAAGATAATGAGGAAAATGCAGATGGTAAAGAAACCTAATTACTGCAAAGGGATTATAATAGCTCATGGGAAAAGTGAATTATTATTAGCAGAGCATATAAAAAGTAACCTACATTTACCTATAGAAATATATGCAGAAAGTAATGGAAAAACGAGCATACAAATAGACAGTTTAATGACTGTACTAGGAAATAACATTTTTAAGAATAAAAGAGTATTTAATAAAAAATATATAGTAGAAGAAGAAAATGGAATACTAAAAAATTTCTCATTAATGCCTATAATGGATTTAGATGATGCCAGTGAAGATAGAAAGCAAAAATATATTTCTGGTGAGATGTTTAAAAATCATTGGTTAAATCCTTACATAGTTCCAATTTGGAATAAAAATAATTTAGATGAAGTATTGTTAGATTTAAAACTAATAGA
The DNA here is from genome assembly GCA_944387475.1 of uncultured Clostridia bacterium. GTDB lineage: Bacteria > Bacillota > Clostridia > TANB77 > CAG-508 > CAG-269. The sequence goes on along the minus strand of CALXFB010000029.1, from coordinate 21,556 downwards.
TAAATTACCGAATGATAAAGAAAAAGGCAGATTATATAGAAATTTATTTCCAACAAATAAAGGAGAATCAGATAGGAAGCAAGTTGAAAATTTAATGGACAAGTTTGAAAAATCAAATAGAACTAATATGCAAGTTTTTATAAAGATATGTTTAGATAGTTTATAAAATATAAGCGAAAAATTACAATTGGATTCTCATAACTTGAAGCTTTAAAGTAAGTATAATTGTAGATTATCATAAAAAATTTTGGCATCTTGAAGGAAAAAATTATTATTGGTATAATACATAAGAAAAGTATTAAGTAATAGGGAGGAAAAATAATGGCAATAAAATATATTCCATATTTTAAAGAAACAATACAGGGGCAAGCAATTTTGGATAATTTTACAAGAACAAAAAGAGTGCTAAAATATGCTGAAAATGATAAAGTGCTAAATAGAATAAACCGTGGGATGCCTTTATATGAGGTAGAAACTGAAGAAATAGTTGGAAGTAAAGAGAAAGAAAATATGGTAATAAGAGGAGAATGTGTATCAGCTTGTGCATATTTAAAGGAAAATAATATAAAAGTAGATTTAGTATATATAGATCCACCATTTGCAAGTGGAGCAGATTATGCAAAAACAATATATGTAAGAAGAAATCCAAAAGTAGTGGAGGCAGTGGAAAAAGCAGAAGAAAAGTTAGAAGATGAAGAACTAAGGTCATTTGAAGAGAAAATGTATGGAGATGTATGGAATAAAGAAGCATATTTAAATTGGATGTATGAAAATTTAATGGCAATAAAAACAGTAATGTCAGAGACAGCTTCAATATATGTACATTTAGATTGGCATATAGGGCATTATGTAAAAATTCTAATGGATGAAGTTTTTGGAGAGGAAAATTTTATTGATGAAATAATATGGCATTATGAAAAATGGACAGCAGGAAGTAATATGTTACAAAAAAATCATGATGTAATATATTGGTATTCAAAAAGTAATGAATTTGTATTTAATGAGCAAAGAGAGGTAACAGAAAATCTAAAGAAAAAATATGAAAATGGATATTTAATAGGTGGAGGATATGGAAGTAATGGATTAGTTGTATATGATGAAAATAATCCAAAAGCAAAGAAATTAATTAATAGTGGAAAATATAAAGTAGTATATGCAAATACAGAAGGAAAACCACTAAGTGATGTATGGGATATACCATTTATAAACCCAATGGCAAATGAGAGAATTGATTATTCAACACAAAAACCAGAAAAATTATTAGAAAGAATAATAAAAATTTCATCAAATGAAAATATGGTAATTGCAGATTTTTTCGGAGGTTCAGGAGTTACAGCAAAGGTTGCAAATGATTTAAATAGAAAGTTTATTCATTGTGATGTAGGAGTAAATAGTATAGAAACAACAAGAGATAGATTAGTAGAAGCAGGAGCATCTTTTAAAGTAATGGACATAAAAGATGGAGTAAATTTATATAGAAATCCAGTACAGACAATGGAAAAAGTAAAATCATTAATACCAGGATTAAAAGAAGAAGAAAGTATATCAAATTTCTGGGCAGGTGTAATAAATGATAGTAAAGAAGGAATAATTCCGGTATATATACCTAATCTAATGGATTCAGGAACAAAGATATTAGATATAGTATTAGTAAATAAAATAATAAATGGAGAAATACCAGAATTAGAAGATGGTATAAGAAAGGTAATAATTTATTATATAGACATAACAGATAAAAAAGAGGTAAAGAAATTTGTAAAAGAAAATTTAAGAAGAGATATAGAAATAGAGCTAAAAGATTTAAAAGAGATATTAGATGAAACAGTGGTAACAGATATTTTAGAATATCATATAGAGAAAAAAGAGCTAATAATAGATAAGTTTATAAGTGACAGATTAATAGGAAAGATTAATGAATATAATGAAAAAATGAAAGCCCAAAAAGTTTCAACTGGTAAGAAAGAAAAAAGGATAGAGATAAGTGATGAAGGATTAGAGTTAATTGAAATGGTTTCTTTAGATTGCACATCTAAAAAAGGAACATGGAATAGTGATGAAGAAATAAAGATAGATAAAAAAGGATATGTAACAAAAAATGGGAAAAAGACAAAAGAATTCTGGGATGGAAAAATTTCTTTTAAAAAGAAACCACTTAGGATAAAGGTAAGAAATATTGCAGGAGATGAAAGTGTGATAATTCTATAAGAATAAAAGAAAATGAGTAAATAAGATATTTAAAAGTAATTTTACTCATTTTTATAATTAGAGATATTAAACGTATTAGAAAAGATTGTAATAATAGGTAATTTAAAATAAAAATTAGAAAGGTGGATTTATTTATGGTATATATTACAGGTGATACACATTGTGATTTTTCAAGATTTGATATTGAGAATTTTCCAATTCAAGAAGAAATGACTAAAAATGATTATGTTATAATTTGCGGTGATTTTGGTGGAGTGTGGACTTATTTAGAAGAAAGTATACAAGAAAAACAAAGATTAGATTGGTTAAATGAGAGAAATTTTACTACTTTGTTTGTTGATGGTAATCATGAGAATTTTACAAGATTATATAATTATCCAGTGGAAGATTGGCATGGTGGTAAAGTACATAAGATAAGAGATTCTGTACTTCATTTAATGCGTGGTGAAATATTTGATATAGATGGGAAAATGTTTTTTACATTTGGAGGTGCTAAATCACATGATATTCAAGATGGAATTTTAAATTTAGATGATGAGGAAAAAATATATATGTATAGAAAAATGGGAGCATTTTTTAGAATAATGGATTATTCTTGGTGGGATTTAGAAATGCCTACAAAAGAAGAAATGGAGAATGGAATAAAGAATTTAGAAAAGGCAAATTTTAAAGTTGACTATGTAATAACTCATTGCTGTCCTACAAATATTCAGGCTATACTTAGCGGAGGAGAATACGAAAAAGACTACCTTACAGATTATTTACAAGAAATATCAGAAAAATGTGAATTTGATAAATGGTATTTTGGACATTATCATGAAAATAAACAAGTAAATTCACAATTTATTCTACTCTATGAAGATTTTGTACCATTAAAATTTGAAAGTGTTTTTATATAATTTAATAAAATAATTTAACTAATTTATAAGCTATTTCTTTATAATTTTCCAGGCTGTACTTCCAATAGCCTGGAATTAAAGGAAACTAAAAAATACATATTACTTGGAAAAAAACAAAGAAAATAGTTGATTTATAAAGGTTTTTGGTGTAAACTATATTTAGAAAATGCATATTTTCCAATGGTTGAACTTTGACAAGTAGTTGGATTTAAATACTAATGTAATTATTGCATTTATTGCTTGCGGTATGTTGAACTTTGACAAGTAGTTGGATTTAAATAATGGAGATGTAGAGAATATCCTCCAAGCGTGTAACGTTGAACTTTGACAAGTAGTTGGATTTAAATGTTAAATAATATCAAAAATGTTAATTTAATTTATGCGTTGAACTTTGACAAGTAGTTGGATTTAAATTTATCATCTAATCTACAATGATAAATATCTATAGATGGTTGAACTTTGACAAGTAGTTGGATTTAAATCTTGCTTTTAAATTTATAAATCCAAAAGTTTTATGTTGAACTTTGACAAGTAGTTGGATTTAAATCCCTAATTTGATTTTTGTAGACCCAGCAATTACAGGTTGAACTTTGACAAGTAGTTGGATTTAAATTTTCGTGTGTATCCGTTCTGATGTCCCAAAGTTCGTTGAACTTTGACAAGTAGTTGGATTTAAATTTGTCTTCTGAATATCAACTTTTTGAGGAGGACGGTTGAACTTTGACAAGTAGTTGGATTTAAATAAACCAAAAATAACGATACTTTTAGATACAAATGAGTTGAACTTTGACAAGTAGTTGGATTTAAATGAAACATTTACTAATTTTGGTGCTATTGTTGCACCGTTGAACTTTGACAAGTAGTTGGATTTAAATTCTGGCGTCATTAGTTCACGACCTGTTATTTGACAAGTTGAACTTTTGCAAATAATGTAAGTTTAAATGTTTTTATATAATATTTTTTATTAAATAAATTGTTTTTGAAATTTACAAAATTTGACAGTTGAAGAAAAACATGCTATAATAAGTATGTTATTTCAATTATAATTTTTTCTATTAAAAATCCAAGATAATTAAAAAAATAAAGGAGGAGATATTATAAGAAATATTATAATTATAGGAACATCAAGAAGTGGTAAAACAACACTTGCAAATAAAATATTAAAAAAATATCCATATACACTAATTGACGTAGATGCACTTAGAGATGTGGCTTTAGAATTTACTGAAATGAAAACAGATCTAAATATAGAAAAAATAGAAGAAATCAGAAAAACTATTCAAGAAATGGTAAGATCGTTATTCCTAAGTATGCAAAAAGACACACAAAGAGATGGTATAGGAATAATATTAGATGATAGCAGCTTAGATGTACAAAAATGTAATGAACTTTATGGAGGTGAAGACAATATAATATATTGTTTAGGAACAAGTAAAATAACTCCAAAAGAAATGGAACAAAAAATAAGAGAGCATGATACAATACATGATTGGAGTCTTTATATATCAAGTAAATTTATCTCATCATTATGTAAAAACTCAGTAAGAGACAGTAAAGAAAATAGAAAAAAATGCATGAGGCTAAAAAACATAAAATATATTGATACATCACATAATAGGGAAGAAGTTTTAGACGAAATAGTCGAAGATTTGAAAAATCAAATTTAAAATTAATATAAAATTATAATTGAAATAATCAAAAGGAGTAGATTTTAAGTGAATTTCTGCTCTTTTAATATTATATCAAATTAATCAAATATTCTTGACAATAATCGGTTTTGGGAATATACTAAACGTGTAAAAAATAAATAAAAAGGAGGCTAAATGAAAATGAGTAACATGATAGAAATAAGATGGCATGGTAGAGGTGGACAAGGTGCAAAAACAGCTTCTTTATTATTAGCAGATGCAGCATTTAACACAGGAAAATATATCCAAGGATTTCCTGAATATGGACCAGAAAGAATGGGAGCACCAATCACAGCATATAACAGAATAAGTGATGAGCCAATTACAATACATAGTAATATCTATTATCCAGATTATGTTGTAGTTGTAGATGATACACTTTTAGAATCAGTAGATGTAACAGCAGGACTAAAAGAAGATGGAGCAATATTAATAAATACAACAAAACCAGCAGAAGTATTAAGAAAAGAATTAAAAGGATATAAAGGAGATGTTTATACATTAGATGCAAGAAAAATATCATTAGAAACATTAGGAAAATATTTCCCTAACACTCCAATGCTAGCTGGAATAGTAAAAATAAGTAAAATAATGACAGACGAAGAGTTAATAGAAGATATGAAAGGATCATTTAAACATAAATTTGCAAAAAAACCAGAAGTAATAGACGGAAACATGAAAGCATTAGAAATGGCTTTAAAGGAGGTTAAAAAGATATGACAAAAATAGACCAAAATACTCCAATGGAAAAAATGACTCCAGGTGGAGATATATATGAAGCTGGTAATGCAAGAGAATTTAAAACAGGAGATTGGAGAAGTGTAAGACCAGTATTTTTAAGTGAAAAATGCAAACAATGTGGGCTATGTTTTCCAGTTTGCCCAGATGATGCAATTCCAGTAAATAAAGAAATGAAAAGAGAAGATTTTAATTATGACTATTGTAAAGGATGTGGAGTATGTGCAAAAGTATGCCCGTTTGGGGCAATAGAAATGAAAGAAGAAGAATAAAAATAGAAAGGAAGAAAAAATATGAGTATAAGAGAAAGATTAAGTGGTAATGAAGCAGCAGCAACAGCTATGAAACAAATTAACCCAGATGTAGTAGCAGCATTTCCTATAACACCATCAACAGAAATACCTCAATATTTTTCAACATTTGTAGCAAATGGAGCAGTAGACACAGAATTTGTTGCAGTTGAAAGTGAGCATAGTGCTATGTCAGCTTGTATTGGTGCAGAAGCAGCAGGAGCAAGAGCTATGACAGCAACATCAGCAAATGGTCTATCATTAATGTGGGAAATGATTTATATTGCATCTAGTTTAAGATTACCAATTGTTTTATCATTAGTAAATAGAGCAGTATCAGGACCATTAAATATCCATAATGACCATTCAGATGCAATGGGAGTAAGAGACGCTGGATGGATAATGTTATTTTCAGAAAACAACCAAGAAGCATATGATAATACTTTAATGGCACATAGAATAGCAGAAAATGAAAAAGTAATGTTACCATTAATGGTATGTCAAGATGGATTTATAACATCACATTCTATAGAAAATATAGAATTAGTAGAAGATGAAAAAGTAAAAGAATTTGTAGGAGAATATCATCCAAAACATTATTTATTAAATCAAAATGAACCAATAGCAGTAGGACCATTAGATGTTCAAAGTTATTTATTTGAACATAAAGCTCAGCAAGCAGAAGCTATGAAAAATGCAAAACAAGTAATTTTAGATGTAGCAAAAGATTTTGAAAAAATGACAGGAAGAAAATATGGGTTATTTGAAGAATATAAAATGGAAGACGCAGAAGTTGCAATTGTATGTATGAACTCAACAGCAGGAACAACAAAAGCAGTTGTAAATAAATTAAGAGAGCAAGGTAAAAAAGTAGGACTTTTAAAACTTCGTGTATTTAGACCATTCCCAGTAGATGAAATATCAGAAGCTTTAAGCAATTTAAAAGTAGTAGCGATTTTAGATAAAGCAGATTCTCTAAATGCAGCAGGAGGAGCTTTATTCCAAGATGTAACATCTGCTATGTATGTAAATAAAAAACAAGTACCAGCTGTAAACTATGTTTATGGTATAGGTGGTAGAGACACAAAAGAAGATGATATTGAAAAAGTATATAATGACTTATTTGAAATAGTAAATAAAGGAGAAGTTAAGAATCCTTATAGATATTTAGGTCTAAGAAAGGAGGCTGAAGACTAATGCCTTATAATTTAAAAGAGATAGTTGCCAATAAACCTTCAAGATTTACATCAGGACATAGAATGTGTGCTGGTTGTGGAGCTCCACCAGCAGCAAGAATGATAATGAGAGCATTAAAACCAGAAGACCACGCAGTAGTTTCAGTAGCAACAGGTTGTATGGAAGTTTCAACATTTATGTATCCATATACATCTTGGACAGATTCATTTATACATACAGCATTTGAATGTGCAGCAGCAACTCTATCTGGAGCAGAAGCAGCATATCAAGCTATGAAAAAACAAGGTAAAATAAATAATACAACAAAATTTATTGCATTTGGTGGAGATGGAGGAACTTATGATATAGGTATCCAAAGTTTATCAGGAGCAATGGAACGTGGACATGATATGGTTTATGTATGTTATGATAATGGTGCATACATGAATACAGGTATACAACGTTCATCTGCAACGCCACATTTTGCTGATACAACAACATCACCAGCAGGAAGTGTTATTCCTGGAAAAATGCAACAAAGAAAAGATTTAACAGCAATAATGGCAGGACATCATTTGCCATATGTTGCACAAACTATAGGTTATATGAATTTCAAAGATTTATATGAAAAAGCAGAAAAAGCAATTTATACAGAAGGACCATGTTTCTTAAATGTATTAGCACCATGCCCAAGAGGATGGGGATATCCAACAGATATGTTAATGCAAATAAATAAATTAGCAGTAGAAACATGTTATTGGCCATTATATGAAGTAGTAGATGGTAAATATAAGATTAATTACAAACCAGCTAAAAAACTACCAATAGAAGAATTCTTAAAACCACAAAAAAGATTTAAACATATGTTTAAACCAGGAAATGAGTGGATGATTGAAGAATTCCAAAAAGAAGTAGATAGAAGATGGGATGAATTATTAAAATTAGAAGAAATCACAAATAAAGAATAAAATGTGGAAAATGATTTAGGAGGTGAAGTAAAAATGGCATATAAAATAACAGATAAATGTATTTCTTGTGGAGCATGTGCTGCTGAATGTCCAGTAGGATGCATATCACAAGGAGATAACAAATTTGAAATAGATAGCTCTGCATGTATTTCATGTGGTACATGTGCAGGTGTTTGTCCAGTAGAAGCACCAGTAGAAGAATAATATAAGAAAACCTCTTAAAGAGAAGAATTTAAGAGGTTTTTATAGTAAAGAGGCAGAAAGAAAGGAAGAAGGAAATGGAAAAAGAAATTTTAATATTCGGACACAAAAATCCAGACACTGATTCAATATGTTCTGGATTAGTAAAAGAAAAATTAAGTAAAAAACTAGGAATGGAAAATGTAAAAGCAGTAAGATTAGGAAAAGTAAATAAAGAAACAAAATATGTATTAGACTATTTAAATTTAGAAGAACCAGGACTAGTAGAGGAGTTAGAAGAAGGACAAGAAGTAATAATGGTTGATCATAATGAATTTAATCAAAGTGTAGCAGGAATAGAAAAAGCAAAAATATTAGAAGTAATAGACCATCATAGAATAGCTAACTTTGAAACATCAGAACCATTATCTTATACAGCAAGACCATATGGTTGTACATCAACAATACTTTTAGAGGAATATAAAACAAGAGGAATAGAAATAAGTAAAGAAGAAGCAATACTTATGGCCAGTAGCATAATGTCTGATACATTATTATTAAAATCACCAACAACAACAGAATATGATAAAAAAGCATTAGAAGAATTAGAAAAAATAGCAGGTGTGGATATTAAACAATATGGATTAGAAATGTTAAAAGCAGGAACAGATTTAAATGACTTTACAGCAGAAGAATTAATTTCTTTAGATGCAAAAAGTTTAGATAAAAATGGTACTAAATTTATAATAGCACAAGTAAATACTGTAAGTATTCCAGATGTGTTAAAAAGACAAGAAGAATTAGAAAATGCAATAAAAAAAGAAGTAGAAAGTAAAGGGTTAGAACTATTTGTTTTAGCAATTACAGACATATTAAATAGTAATTCAGAAGTAATAGCATTAGGAAATAGAATTGATGCAGTAGAAAAAGGTTTTGGTAAAAAATTAGAAGGAAATAGAACATTTTTAGAAGGAGTAGTTTCAAGAAAAAAACAATTACTACCTAATATTGATAAAAATATTTAAAAGGGATGTTTCCTTTTCATCAAAAATGTGCAATTAGGGACACATCTTTATATAGATGTGTCCCTAATTTTTCAAAAACTATTGAATATTTTAGTAATTAATTTTATAATATTTAAGTAAAATGTAGTATAGAACAAGTTAAGAATTGGAGTGATTTCATGCCAAAACATATAAAAACTAAAGAAAATGGAGCAAAAAAAGAAACTTTTATGCAAAGTGTTATAACATTAATATTTTCACAAGTTCTTATAAAATTGCTAGGTTTAGTATATAATCTGTATTTAACAAATAAAGAAGGTTTCGGAGATAAAGGAAATGGAATTGTTTCAGCAAGTTATCAGATATATGCATTGCTTTTAACAATTTCATCAATAGGAGTTCCGAATGCTATTTCAAAATTAGTTTCAGAAAGAGTTGCAATAGGAGATCATAAAGGTGCACATAGGATATTTAAAATAGCTTTTGCAACATTTGCTGTAATTGGCTTGATAGGAAGTTTAATGTTGTTTTTAGGAGCACATTTAATTGCAGTTAAATGGCTACAAATTCCAGATGCGGAAATGACATTAGTTGCACTTTCACCTGCAATATTTTTTGTTGCAATAGCATCTGTTATGAGGGGGTATTTTAATGGTAGACAACATATAAAAGCAACAGCAAGATCACAGTCATTAGAACAAATTTTTAAAACAGCTCTAACTATTATATTAGTAGAAATAGTTGCAATTATATCAAATGTGTCTACACAATGGATGGCAGCAGGTGCAACGCTTGCTACTACACTTGCTACAATGGCTGGATTCGGATATTTATACTTATATTATAAAGTTAGAAGAAAAGAAATAGCACAAGAAATAAATTCAACAGTAAATTATAAATATGAAAGAGTAAGAAATATTGTAAAAAAGATAATTATAGTGTCACTTCCAATAGCAATAACTGCAATTCTTTCATCTGTAAATAAAAATATAGATTCTTTTACAGTTGTAAGAAGCCTAAAGGAATTCTTGCCGGAAGATGAAGCTATTAGTCAATATGGAATTTTAGGAGGAAAAGTAGACACTTTAACAAGTCTGCCATTGTCTATAAACGTAGCCTTTGCAACTGCATTAGTTCCTGCAGTTTCAGCCGCTAAAGCAAGAAAAGATAGGAAAACTATAAAACAAAAAACCAAGTTTTCATTATTAATTTCTATGTTAATTGGTCTTCCTTGTACTATTGGGATGTGCGTATTTGCAGAACAGATTTTAAATTTATTATATCCTAATGCAAGTGACGGGACTTTAATATTACAAATAAGTTCCCTTACAATACTATTTACTATACTTGATCAGACTATAAATCGGTGCTCTTCAAGGATATGGTTTATTAAGAGTTCCAGCAATTTCACTTGGACTTCGGTGTTATTGTTAAATTAATTTTGAATTTAATATTAGTACCAATACCAGAGATAGGAGTAAATGGTGCGGCTTGGGCTTCTGTTGCTTGTCATGTTGTTGCTTTTTCGATTTCAATATTATGTTTGAAAAAAGCTTTTAGATTGAAACTACCAATAAATAAATTTGTAATAAAACCAGTAATTGCAACTGTAGTTATGGCAATTTGCTCATATTTTATTTATTATGTATTATCAGGTATAATTGTGGAAAAATTGGCTACAATATTAGCAATAGGATTTGCTGTAATAATTTATGGATTAACAATAATTGCTCTAAAAGTATTTACAAAAGAGGAAATAAAAATGATGCCAGCAGGTGATAAAATTTATAATATTTTAACAAAATTGAAAATTTACTAAAATTTTTAATAAAAAACAGGAAAAAAAGAAGGATTTTAAGGATTTATGGCGAATATTCTTAATTAGTAGTACATTTATTATTTATTTTGAATAATAAAGTACATAACATTATACTTTATAGGAGGTAATTTAAATGAACAAAGCTGAATTAATCGCAGCAATGGCTGCAAAAACAGGTGAAACAAAAAAAGCAGCTGAAGCATCAGTTAATGCTTTTGTAGAAGTTGTAACAGACTCACTAAAAAAAGGAGATAAAGTTCAACTAGTTGGATTTGGTTCTTTCGAAGTTAGAAAAAGAGCAGCTAGAAAAGGTAGAAACCCACAAACTAAAGAAGAAATCAAAATACCTGCATCAAAAGCTCCAGTATTCAAAGCTGGTAAAGCATTAAAAGACGTAGTAAACAAAAAATAAGAATTATTAAAAATATATAAATATATGATGTCATATAGAAGAAGCTAGAAATAGCTTCTTTTTTTCGCTTAAAAAGAGAATAAAAAAATATTAAAAGTATAAACTAAAGAAGAGGTGGTATAAGTGGAATTAAAAAAAGAAATTGAAAAAGAATTAGAAATTTTGAAAATACTAATAAAAGAAGAAAAAAATGAAGAAGTAAAAAAACAAAGAAAAATATTAGACAAACTATTAAATCAATATTTAAAAGACTTATAAAACGAAATGTATTACTATAAATTACGAAAACAATTCATTTATACTAAAAGAAATTTTTGATAATATAAATAAAAATAGAATAATGGGTGGTATAAATGAGAAAAGCAAGTACAATCAAAATAGGAAAAACAATAAAACAAATAAGAAAAAGTAATGGATATACTCAAGAAAAGTTGGCTGAAAAAATAGAGGTTTCAGTAAGATATATTAGTGATATAGAACAAGATAGAGCAAAACCATCATATGAAATACTAATTAGAATTTGTAATTTATTTAATATTGGAATAAATCAAATATTTAGTAAATATCTAAAAGTAGAAGAAAACAAAACTTTAGAATATAAGTTAGCAGGATATGAAAAATTAAATGACAAAGATAAGGAAACAATTGATAATTTAATAATGTTTTTTAACAAAGAGTAAGCGATTTTGCTTACTTTATATTTTTCCTAGAAAAATTAAAAAAAAGATGTTATAATATTTTTGTTAAATAAAAATATTTTGGTGATGATAATGTTTAATATAGAAGAAGAATTAAAAAAGTTACCAGGAAAACCTGGTGTTTATGTAATGAGAGATAGAAATGATAATATAATATATGTTGGTAAAGCAGTGTCTTTAAAAAATAGAGTAAGGCAATATTTTAGGAAAACAAATAAAACAGAAAGAATTAAAAAGATGGTAAGCTTAATAGACCATTTTGAATATATTGTAGTAGACAACGAAGCAGAAGCGCTGATTTTAGAGTGTAATTTAATAAAGAAAAATAGACCTAAATTTAATGTTTTGTTAAAAGATGATAAAACATATCCATATATTAAAATCGATTTAAAAAGTGATTTTCCAGGTGTATTTATAACAAGAAGGGTTGTAAATGATGGCTCTAAGTATTTTGGGCCATATGCAAATCCAGGAAGCGCAAAAGAGATGATAGATTTTATAAAGTCAAAATATAAAATACGTCAATGTAGAAATTTAAAGCAAAGACCTAGACCATGTTTAAATTACCACATTGGAAGATGTTTAGCACCATGCTGTGGAAAAGTTTCTAAAGAAGACTATGGAAAACAAATTAAGGAAATAATTGATCTTTTAGATGGGAAAATAGACAAGGTAATAAAAGACTTAAAACAAGAAATGAAAATTGCATCTGAGAATTTAGATTATGAAAAAGCAGCAAGTATTAGAGATAGAATAGTAGCTATTAAAAGAGTTTCTGAAAAACAAAAAGTTTCTAATATATCAGAAAATAGTATAGATGTAATTGGTATTGCAAAGTCAGAGATGCAAGTGTGTATAGAAATATTTTTTGTTCGTGGTAGTAAAATGATAGGTAGAGAGCATTATTTTTACCAAGATTTAAAAGATATGGATGATAAAGAAATTTTATCAGGTTTTATTAAACAATACTATATGGATAATCCTAATATTCCAAGTAAAATAATGATTAGGGAAGAAATTGAAGATAAAACAGCAATTGAAGAATGGTTATCCACATCTTTAGGAAAAAAAGTGGAAATAAAGTCACCAAAGAAAGGTGAAAAGCTTCGCTTCGTAGAGATGGCGGAAATGAATAGTAAAGTTACTTTAGAAAATAAGGAAAAAGACAAAAGTGAAATATTGTTAGAATTAAAATCTGTATTAAATATGGATAAATTACCAAGAAAAATAGAGACATATGATATATCAAATATTTCTGGTGAATTTATGGTAGCTCGGTATGTGTGTTATGCAAGATGGAGTAATAAAGAAAAATCTATCAAGAAGATTTAAAATAAAAGGTGTTTTTGGACAAGATGATCCTAAATGTATGGAAGAGGTAGTAACTAGAAGACTAAAACATTCAATTGAAAATCCAAAAGGTGGTTTTGGAGAGCTTCCAGATGTAATTTTTGCAGACGGAGGAATTACTCAAATAAGAGCAGTTAAACAAGCAATTAAAAAATATAATTTAAATATTCCTGTATATGGAATGGTTAAAAATGATAAACATCAAACAAGAGCTTTAATGGATGAAAATAGAAATGAACTTGAAATATCACAAAACTTAATGAATGTAATTACTAAATTTCAAGATACTGTTCATGATACGGCAATTACATATCATAGAAAATTACGTGATAAACAAGTTACAAAATCTGAATTAGATAATATTAAAGGTATTGGTGAAGCTAAGAAAAAAGAATTATTAAAACATTTTGGAAGTGTTAAAAATATAAAAGAAGCAAGCTTTGAAGAATTAACATCGATTAAAGGTATTACTGAAAAACTAGCTAAAAAAATTAAAGAATTGTAATAAAAAGTAGGTAGCACAATTTTATGTGCTACCTACCTGGGCTTTCTCTATTCTATGTCGTGGTGCCTTCTTGATATGAAACGTAGCAATCCATTAGAGACAATAGGTGCTAGTATTCCACCAATCAGGATGCCGAAAACGAACCAGAATAGATATTGCGGAGGGAAGCTAATAAAAGCTTCCGTTATGCCATCAGAGTTTTGGATGATGGCATAGCCCAGAATGACCATGATTCCCAATACAATACAAATAAATATTTTTGTAATAAGTTTTTTCATAAGTCCTCCGTGTTCATTTGTGGTGTATTTGGAAAGCTTTGAAGGAATACCTTCAACACTTTAATTATAACATAAATTTACCTAAAAATCAATTTTATCTAAATTTTGTAAATATCTAATTTAATATCTATTTATTTTTTATTTAGTATTTATAATAATCAAAAATATTTAAAAAAGATGAATAAATTTCCAATTAATGAATATATATATAAATAAGAAAATTAGAAAGGGTGATATGGTGGAAAAAACAAATGATAGGTGGTATGAGCTTATGTATAATACAAAATTGGACAAGTTGGTTTTAAGAAAGACAAGTTTTTTTAGAAAAATTAAAAGAAGAATAAAAGAACATAAATTTATTTCAACAATAATAGTTACAGTTCTTATTTTTTCTATATTAAATATAACAATGATTTTTAATTTTTTTAATATTTTGCAAAAAATATAAAAATATGGTAAAATATTACTATTCTAAGTAGAAAGGGTAGTAAATAAATGAAACTTGCAAATGAATGGAAAGAATATAAAATTTTAGATATGGCAGATGGACAGAAATTAGAAAAGTGGGGAGAGGTAATTTTATCAAGACCAGATCCTCAAATCATCTGGAAAAATAAATCTTTTCCAGATAAATGGAACAAAATTAATGCTATATATCATAGGAGTAAAACAGGAGGAGGATCTTGGGAGTTTAAAAAGAAATTACCAAGTTCATGGCAAATACATTATAAAAATTTAACATTTAATATAAAGCCTATGGGATTTAAACACACAGGGTTATTTCCTGAACAAGCTGTTAATTGGGATTGGATGATTAATAAAATAAAAGACGAAACTAAAAAGAGAAAAAGAGAAATAAAAGTATTAAATTTATTTGCTTATACCGGAGGAGCAACAGTTGCTTGTCTATCAGCAGGAGCATCAGTTTGTCATGTAGATAGTTCAAAAGGGATGACAACATGGGCTAAAGAAAATGTGATTTCATCAGGATTAAAGGATAGACCAGTTAGATTTATAGTAGATGATGTTGTAAAATTTGTAAATAGAGAAATAAGAAGAGGAAATAAATATGATGCAATAATTATGGACCCACCCTCATATGGAAGAGGGGCTAAAGGAGAAATATGGCAATTTGAGAATAATATTTACGATTTAGTAGAACTTTGTACAAAAGTATTGTCAGATAATCCATTATTTTTCTTAATAAACTCATACACAACAGGTATATCTAGTACGGTTTTAAAAAATATTTTAAACCTTACTGTAGGCAAGATATATAAAGGAAAAGAAGAATGTGGAGAAATTGGAATTCCTATGGAAAATTCTAAATTAATCTTACCTTGTGGAATTTATGCTAGGTGGGAAAATAAAGAATAAATATAAAATATAGAAAAAAATGAAAAAATAAAAAAATAAAAGAAAAAATAAAAGGAAAGAAAAATGAATTTAAATATAATTTATGAAGATAACCATATAATTGTAGTTGAAAAAATACCTAATATTCTTTCACAAGATGATGAAACAGGCGATATTAGTATGATGAAATTAGTAAAAGATTATTTAAAAGAAAAATATAATAAACCAGGTAATGTTTATTTAGGTTTAGTGCATAGATTAGATAGACCAGTTGGTGGTGTAATAATATTTGCTAAAACTTCAAAAGCAGCTTCAAGATTATCTGATGAAGTAAGAAAAAAGGTTTTTAAAAAAGAATATTTAACAATAGTAGATGGTAAATTTGAAAATGATAAAGGAACTTTAGAAAATTATTTATATAAAGATAAAAAAACTAATATAAGTTATGTGGTTAGTAAAGATAAAAAGCAAGCAAAGATAGCTAAATTAGATTATGAAGTTCTAAAATATGATAGAAAAAAAGATTTAAGTATATTAAAAATTAATTTACATACAGGAAGACATCATCAAATAAGAGTACAGCTTTCAAATATTAATCATAGTATTTATGGAGACCAAAAATATGGAAAAAGAGGAAAAAATAAGCAAATAGCTTTATGGGCATATAAACTTACTATTATACATCCAACTAAAAAAGAAAAAATGGTATTTACAAGTTTACCAAAGAAAAC
The DNA here is from genome assembly GCA_944387475.1 of uncultured Clostridia bacterium. Taxonomy (GTDB): domain Bacteria; phylum Bacillota; class Clostridia; order TANB77; family CAG-508; genus CAG-269. The sequence continues at coordinate 5,259 of CALXFB010000029.1, read as the reverse complement.
AGGCATATGGAAAATATTAGATAACTAAAGACACGAAAGTGTCTTTTTAAAATTATTGTTGAAAAAATTTCAAAACTTGTATGGAAATATTTGCATTATGTAAGAAAATGTGGTACAATACCTAAGTAATATAAAAGACCGTTAGGAGGAGCAGAAATGGAAATAGCAAAATGGATATTAATAGTAATATATTTAATAGTATCATTAGCACTAATAATATTAACACTAATACAATCAAAAGATGATGCAGGATTATCATCTACAATAACAGGTTCATCAACAAATAATTTCTTTGAAAAAAATAAAGGAAGAACAAAAGAAGGAAAACAAAAAAGATGGACAGTTATATTATCAATAGTATTTGCAGTGCTAACAATAGCTTTAGCAATAATATATATGGCATAATAGATAGGGCGGTTTTAATAACAAGCCCTTTTATTAATATAAAATAAAGAAAGAAGGAATAAAAAGTTAAATGGAAGAACGTAAACAGAAGATTTTAGATTTAATGAATGATGATGATTATGTCCCGATGAAGGCAAAAGAAATGGCAATGATAATGAGAGTACCAAAAAATGAATATCATGATTTTTTAGAAGTAATTGGTGAGTTGGAATTAGAACTAAAAATCCAAAAAAATAGAAAAAATAGATATAGAATTTGTGAAAAAACTTATTATGAAGGATATTATAGAAAAAATCAAAAAGGATTCGGTTTTGTAAAAATAGAAGATAGAGAAGATGAAATATATATATCAAAAGAAAATTCATTAAATGCATTAAATGGAGACCATGTATTAATAGAAATAACAGATGAAGCAAATAAAGTAAAAAGTGGAGAAGGAAGAATAGTAAGAATACTAAAACATGAGAAAAATACTGTAGTGGGAACATTTCAGTATAATAGAAACTTTGGATTTGTAATACCAGATGATAAAAACTTTGGAACAGATATATTTATCTCAAAAAAGAACTTTGGAAAAGCAAGAAATAACCATAAAGTATTAGCAAAAATAATAAAATATCCTGGAAAAGGAAAAAAAGCAGAAGGTAAAATAATAGAGGTATTAGGAAATGTAAATGAAGCTGGAGTTGATATGTTATCAATAATAAAAGAACATAACCTTCCGGCAAAATTCCCAGAGGCAGTTGTAGAAGAAGCTAAAAGATGTGGTAATAAAGTTTCTGAAAAAGATATTGAAAATAGAAGAGATTTTAGAGATAGAAATATATTTACAATAGATGGTGAAGACGCAAAAGATTTAGATGATGCAGTAAGAGTAGAAAAATTAGAAAATGGAAATTATATATTAGAAGTACATATAGCAGATGTAAGTAACTATGTAAAAGAAAATAGCTTATTAGATAGTGAAGCACTAATAAGAGGAACAAGTATATATATGCTAGGAAGAGTAATACCAATGCTCCCAAGAGAACTATCAAATGGAATATGTAGTTTAAATCAAGGAGAAGATAGACTAACTCTTTCTTGTATAATGGAAATAGATAAAAGTGGAAATGTAATATCTTCTGATGTATGTAAAGGCGTTATTTGTGTAACTAAAAGAATGAACTATAAAGATGTACAAAAAATATTAGATGGAAATGATAAAGAAATACTAGAAAAATATGAGCCATATATAGAAGATTTTAAACTAATGGAAGAATTAGCAAAAATATTAAAACAAAGAAGATTAGAAAATGGATATTTAAATTTAAATATTCCAGAAACCAAAATAGAATTAGATATAGATGGAAAAGTAACTAATATTGGTAAATATGAAACAACATTTGCAAATGAAATAATAGAGCAGTTTATGCTAACAGCAAATGAAACAATAGCAGAGAAATTTTATTGGTTACAAGCACCTTTTATTTATCGTGTACATGAAGAGCCAGATATAGAAAAGATAAAAGAATTAAATAAATTTTTATATAATTATGGATTAAAAATAAAAGCTTCAAAAGATAATATATATCCAAAAGAATTTTCAAAAATATTGGATGAAATAAAAGGAAAAGAAGAAGAAAGAGTAATTTCTACACTAATATTAAGAACACTTAAACTTGCAAAATATGAAGCAGAAAATAAAGGACATTTTGGAATTGCAAGTAAGTTCTATTGTCATTTTACATCACCAATTAGAAGATACCCTGATTTATTTATACATAGAGTAATTTCTAAATACTTAGAAAATAACTATGTAATAAATGATGAAGAATATAATATATTGGAAAAACAAGCAGAAGATAGAAGCATTAAATCATCAGAAAGAGAAAAAATAGCAACAGAGGTTGAAAGAGAAGCAACTAAAATGAAAATGGCTGAATATATGGAAGGTAAGATTGGAGAAGAATATGATGCAATTATATCTTCGATAACATCTTTTGGTATATTTGCAGAATTAGAAAATACAGTAGAAGGGCTAATTAGATTTGAAAATTTAGGTGATGAATATTTTATGTATGATGAAGAAAGAAAAATAATAATTGGTGAAATTACTAATAAAACATACAAAATAGGTGATAAAATAAAAATAAGAGTAATACGTGCAAGTAAGGAATTAAAAGAAATCGATTTCGAAATTTTGTAGATATGAATTTATAGAATTTGATTATGTTAATTTGTTGTGATATAATATAATTGTATAGCGAAAAAGCTATATAATTCCCTTTTTTTCCTATCTAATAAGATAGTTTATATACAGTAATTGTTTAGTAAGAAAGGAGTAGGAATGACAATCGAGCAGTTGCAAAAAGAGATCTATCGCAACAACGATAGGATCTTGAATCTGCAGGATATTGCTTTTGAAGAGCAAATTCCTGAAGACGAGCGTGAATGGTATGTTGGTGTGCATTGGCACAGCAAGGTACAGGTTGCAAGTGCGAAGAAGCAAATTGAGGAGCTTGAAGCTAAGAATCGAGAGCTCGAAGAGCAAATCAATTTGATGATGGCAATTCGGTTGTAAAGAAAGGGAAGAAAAGAGGGCAGGATTTGCCCTTTTTTCTATGTGTAAAGCAAAAATTTACATAAATTGACTTTTGGATAATAAAAATGTTATAATAGATATGTATAGGGAAAACCTTATACATCTTCCTTAATTGCACCAAGTTTTGGTGTTAGTCAAGTATCGGTTCAAGAGAAAGGAAAGTTCATGAAACAAAATCAAATTGTAAGTCCTGAAGGACTTGAAAAACTCAAGTCTCAGGTGGAAGGGCAGCTTCGTCATTGTAGGGAAATTATTTACGATGCTAAAACTACTCCAGGCAAGTATGCTGAAGAGTACATTTTGGCAGTAAGCCAAGTTGCCGAAGTACGTGGCACAGCTCTTCAGAGGCTTGAAACTCAAATGGCAACTCTTAATGCCGAATAGTAAGGAAGACATGGCGTGGCAAAAATTGCCAAGCCAATACAAACAAGGATGATTAGTAGTGCAAGTTGTAAAAATGAGTGAGTTGCGACAAAATCCTATTAAAAGGATTGTAAGCAAACTTACACGCCATTATGCAGTAGTTTTGACAAGTGGTAGTGAAGTTGAGTATGATGAGGAAAGATGTGTCTTTTTTTCAAAAAGCTCAATTTGTGAAGATGACAAAAAAGAACTTGTCGAATTGCTAGGTCTTTGGAACATCTAATCATTTAAAAACTAGGCTGGAGCTTTGCTCTGGCCTAGTTTTTAAATAATATATTTAATAATGTAAATAGTAACATATTTAAATAAAATGAAAGTCTAAAACTATTATTTTAAAATAATAGTTATTATAAAAAACATTATAACTAAGATAGAAAATATAATAGTAGAAAAACCACCCACTTTATTTTTTTGTTCTTTTATTTCATAAATTCCATAACCAATAGTTTTAAATAATATAAAAATACTAAATATTATAAACAAAAAATCATAAACAAAATATTGCAAAAAATCACCTTCTTATTTTAAGTTTCAGAAATTAACATACCAGATTTAATAGAAGTCTTTATATTAACATCAAAAAATGCATCTTTATAACTCTCAAGCCAATCATAATCTTTGAAATTATCTGTTAGTAAAAAATTTTTAGCAGCAAAAATACCAAAACCATTTATATCAGACTTGCAAGATTTTGAGCTTTTATATAAATAATCTAAAAACATAGCTTCTAAATATTTATTACAAGAATTAGAAATAATATCTAATATTTCATAAGATAAATACCTGGCATCATCAGTCATTGAATAAATTTGAGCAGTAAATTCACAATTAAGTTTTATATAAGGTGAAGAAGTTGATGTGTCTATTTTTATATTAGTAGAATTTTTTGGAGTTAAATAAATATCTAAATATTTATTTTCATTTAAAGGATCAGGTATTGAAATTAAAAATCTATCTATTTTATTTCTAATATTCAAAAAAGCCATGGTTTCTAAAGCATTTAATTCACCAACTAATTTATCATTTTTAAAAACTGCAACACCAATATTTTCAACCTTATTTTCACCTTCAACAGAAGAATCATTAGCCTTTATATTATAATCTTTTTGAGAATTATTGTTATTGTTATCGCCAAAATCAGAAAATTCTAAACTATTAGTTTCTGAATTATCTTTATTAATACCACCGCAGTATTGCATAAGGTTCACATGTATTACAATTAAGGGCATTAAAAAAATCACCAATAGTAGCATTAGGAATGTGACCTACGTATTTGCTGGACTCTGCAAAAATTTCATAATATTTAGAAAGTAAATTTTCAATTTCAGGTTGTATTTGATTCATATAATATTTAGCATTACATTTACTAATAATAATATTTGCAGAAGGACGTATTTGAGTATCATTTATTAAAGTATAAATTTCATCAGAAATTCCTCTATATGCAATTTTTTCTGAAAAGATAATAACCTTACAATGAGATAAATTAAGCTGTCTTCCTTGATAACCATTAACTAAATTAATAGCATTGCTAAGCGAAGATGCTTTAACAGTATTAATTATAGGGCTTGACTTTTCACTAGCACTAGATTCAGCAGGGATAGGGTTAGAAAAATGAAAACTAACCTCTAATTTATTATCATCTGTACTATCAATTCCTATTGCTAAAACATATGTTAGATTATCAATATTAAGAGAAGAATAGGAACTAGAAAAAGCAGATATGAAAACTAGTATAATAATAAAAATAAAGATATTTCTAATCCATTTATTCATAAATTTACTTAGGCACGGAACCCCTCTTCTTTCAAGTGGAGGGAGGAGTGCCATTCCTCCTTTCAAATTTT
>CALXFB010000028.1 GCA_944387475.1 uncultured Clostridia bacterium | reverse complement strand
TTGAGGCACTGCTTGTAACAAAGCCTTTTAGGCGTTATGAGTAAAATACCCCCGGCTAAGCCGGGGGATTTTTATTTATATGTTTTTTAACAAATTATAATATTTTTAAGCACAAAAATTACAATTAAATGATATAAAAGAAGCATTTTAACTGTTTTTTGACCCCGTCCCAAAAAACAGTTGCTATTCAATACCTAAAATCTCTTTAGCTCTTTTAATATCGTTATCATCTGCTTGTCTAACACCTTCTAAAGGGTAATTAAGCCCTAGTTTTTTCCATTTAAATTCTCCAACACTGTGATATGGTAAAAGTTCTACTCTTTCTACGGTTTTAAGAGAATTAATAAAGTTTTTTAATTTTAATAAATCTTGCTTTTCATCTGTAAAGCCAGGAACAATTACTTGCCTTATCCACATAGTTTTTTTATTATCACTTAAATATTTTGCAAATTCAAGTTCCAATTTATTTGACTTTCCAACTAGTTCTTTACACTTTTTATCATCAATATGTTTAATATCTAATAAGAATAAGTCAGTAAGATCAATTAATTTCTTAATATCATCTGTAATAGTAACCATACCAGAAGTGTCTATACAGGTGTGGATATTTTCTTTTTTTAATTTAGTAAATAATTCATAAATAAATTGATGTTGTAAAAGAGGTTCTCCACCACTTATTGTTACTCCACCACGTGGGTATATATAGTTTTTATAATTCATTATTTTATTGAAAATTTCATCTAAAGATTTATAATGTCCTGAATTTATATCCCAAGTATCTCGATTATGACAATATTTACACTCTAAATGACATCCTTGCAAAAAAAGTACAAAACGAATGCCTGGGCCATCGACTGTACCAAAAGACTCAACAGAGTGAACTTTTGCATAATATCTTAAATCTTTTTTTTCTACATTTTTGCTTTTATCAATTTTATTTTCCATATAAAATCATCCTTAAATTTAGATTATTAAAAGGGAAATATATTTCCCTTTTTATCTTTAATTTTTAATTTTTGTATATTTTATATTCTTTCATGAATAGTTCTATGAATAACATCTAATTGTTGTTCTCTTGTTAATTTAGTAAAGTGAACAGCATATCCAGAAACACGAATTGTAAGTTGTGGATATTTTTCAGGATGTTCCATAGCATCTTCTAATAAACTTCTATCAAATACATTTACATTAATATGATGACCTGTTTGTGCAAAATAACCATCAAGCATATTTACTAAATTATCTACTTTTTCGTTATCTGTTTTTCCTAAAGTTCCAGGTGTAATTGAGAAAGTATATGAAATACCATCTTCTGCACTATCAAATGGAAGTTTTGCAATTGAGTTCATAACAGCTAAAGCTCCATTTGTGTCTCTTCCATGTAGTGGGTTTGCTCCTGGTCCAAAAGGTTCTCCAGCTCTTCTTCCGTCAGGTGTATTTCCTGTTGCTTTTCCGTAAACTACATTTGATGTTATTGTTAAAATAGATAATGTGTGTTTTGAATTTCTATAAGTGTGATGTTTTCTTAATTTATTCATAAAGTTTTTAGTAATATCAACTGCAATCTGGTCTACTCTATCATCATCATTTCCGAATTTAGGGAAGTCTCCTTCAACTTTGTAGTCAACAGCAAGTCCAGTTTCATCACGAATTACTTTTACTTTAGCATATTTTATAGCTGATAATGAATCTGCTACAACTGATAAACCTGCAATACCACAAGCCATTGTACGTAAGATTTCTCTATCGTGAAGAGCCATTTCAATTGCTTCATAGCAATATTTATCGTGCATATAATGAATTGAATTTAATGCTTTTATATAAATTTTTGCAACATAGTCCATCATTTGATTGAATTTTTCCATAACTTCATCATAATCTAAATATTCTGAAGTAATTGGTGCGTATTTTGGAGTAACTTGTTTTCCAGAAACTTCATCTCTACCACCATTAATTGCATAAAGTAGAGTTTTTGCAAGGTTAGCTCTTGCACCAAAGAATTGCATTTGTTTTCCTATTTTCATAGGAGAGACACAACATGCAATACCATAGTCGTCTCCTAATGTAATTCTCATTAAATCATCATTTTCATATTGAATAGATGATGTTTTAATAGATAAATTAGTAGTATATTTCTTGAAGTTTTCAGGAAGTCTTGTAGACCATAGAACTGTCATGTTAGGTTCAGGTGCAGGACCTAAATTTTCTAATGTATGAAGTAGTCTAAAAGAGTTTTTAGTAACTAAAGTTCTTCCGTCAATTCCCATACCACCAATACTTTCTGTTACCCATACAGGGTCTCCACTAAATAATTCATTATATTCAGGTGTTCTTAAGAAACGTACTAATCTTAATTTCATAACAAAATGATCCATAATTTCTTGAGCTTCTTCTTCTGTTAAAACACCATTTTGTAAATCTCTTTCAAAATAAATATCTAAAAATGTAGATGTTCTACCTAAACTCATTGCAGCACCATCTTGTGATTTTATTGCTCCTAAATATCCAAAATATAACCATTGAACAGCTTCTTTAGCATTTTTTGCAGGGACAGATATATCAAAACCATATTTTGAAGCCATTTCTTTTAATTCTTTTAATGCACTAATTTGGTCGCTAATTTCTTCTCTTGAACGAATAACATCTTGTGTTAATTCATCTGTATTTAAAACATCTAACTCAGCTTGTTTTTCAGAAATTAGAGCATCTATACCATATAGAGCAACTCTTCTATAATCTCCAATTATTCTTCCACGTCCATAACCATCAGGAAGACCTGTAATTAAATGTGAACTTCTAGCAGCTCTTATATCTGGTGTATATACACTAAATACTCCATCATTATGAGTTTTTCTATAATTGTGGAATATATTTTCTACCTCGTCATCTACTTTTCTATCATAAGCAGCACACGCTTTTTCAACTATACGAATTCCACCAAAAGGCATAATAGCTCTTTTTAAAGGAGCGTCTGTTTGTAATCCTACAATATCTTCTAAATCTTTATCAATATAACCTGCACCATGAGCTGTTATTGTAGATATTGTTTTTGTGTCTATATCTAAAACGCCACCTTTTGCATCATGTTCTTTTTTATAAAGATCTAAAACTTCGTCCCAAAGTTTTTTTGTTTTATCTGTTGGACCAGCAAGAAAAGTTTCATCGCCAGTATATGGTGTGTAGTTATGTTGAATAAAATCTCTTACATTTATTTCTGTTTGCCAATCGCCTTTTTTAAAATTTTTCCATTGTTCGAATTCCATTTTTTACCTCCTATAATTTACTTACATTACTTTATTAGTATAAACAATTTACCACATATTATAATATCATATGTGAAAAATTTAAGCAATTATTTTTTCATATTTCTACAAATAATATATAGCCTTTTATAAAATAAAACTGTTGCAAAAGCAACAAAAAAGCCAATATTTTAATATTGACTTTTTCTTTTAAAAATTAAATTTTATAATGGTTCAAATGGATCATCTTCAGCAATTACTCTTGCTACATTATAAATTAATCTTTGTGTTTCTGGTGAACAACTTTTTAATAATTCAGAAAATTCCTTTGTTAAATAATTTTCTGAATTACTTGATGCTCCATTTAATATGTAACCTTCTGAAACATCTAAAATACGGCAAACTTGATTTAATCTTTTTAAATTGATATGTGAATTTCCTCTTTCAACTCTACTTAAGAAAGCTACAGAAATATCAATTTGTTCTGCTAAATCTTCTTGTGTCATGTTTTTTGCAAGTCTTGCTTGTTTTATTCTTTGTCCAATTACGTTATAATCTAATGCCATTTTTATCACACTCCTATTTTTTTTATAGACACATAATAGCATTTTGCAGTTTAAATTTACAGAAACTAAAATGTCTACATTGAAGTTATTGGTAAATATATTATTGATTTATAAGTTTAAAAAATGTCAATTTTTGTTGATATTAGTAGTGTTTACAAGATAATAAAATTAACTTAATAATTTAATAAAAATAAAAAAATACAAATACTTATATAAATAAATCATTCTTAAAAACGATAAAAATGTAAAAGCATAAAGTAAAATACTTGTTTAAATATAGTTGTGCATGAAAAAACGAGGAAAAGTGAGAAAAAAAGAGGAAATAAGAGAAAAAGTATGGAAACTTAAGAAAAAGAAAAAATATTTTTTATTTAATTTGACAAATTACGATTAAAAATGTATACATAATTTGATTTTGGAAAGAATATATAGTATAATAAAAGATGGTCGCGTTAAAAAACATAAACAAAAAGGAGCGTGGATATATATTTTAAACAAGAAATTAAAATACTATACAAAAGAAATTTTAAAGTATTTTAACATAGCTATTATAGGATTTGGTTTTATTATCGCGATTATATTAATAAAATACAAACCAATCTATGAAGTTAGCATATCAGGAGAAGAATTAGGATATATAGAAAATAAAAATGCATTTGTAGAAAGTTTAAAACAAGAAGTAGAACAAGGAAAAAATATAGAAACAGTAGATTTAAAACAAAATCCTGAATATGAGTTAAAATTTGTAGATAGAAATTTAGAAACTAATGAAGAGGAAGTGTCAGATAAATTAGAAGACAATTTAGTTATTACTTATAAATATTATGAAATAGCATTAAATGATGAGCAAATAGAAAAAGTAGACACAATAGAAGATGCTGAAGAAATTGTAAATGAAATTAAAGAACAAAATAATGAAGAAGAATTAGATCTAACTATAGCCGAGAAATTTACACAAAATGAGGAGGAAGCAAATACACAAGATATAGAACTTGCAAAAACTGATATACAACAAAAAGTTACAGAGGCAATAGAAAAACAAGAAGAACAAGAAAGAATTGATGCAATGCCTGAAATAAATGGTATAAAATTAGCAGTAACTCCAATATCAGGTAAAATTACATCAAGATATGGTGTAAGTAGTAGTATTAGAAGTTCAAGACATACTGGTTTAGATATATCAGCAAGCAAAGGAACTCCAATAAAAGTTGTAGCAGATGGTACAGTTACTTTTGCAAAATACAATGGTTCATATGGTAATTTAGTAAAAGTAGACCATGGAAATGGTTTAGAAACTTGGTATGCACATACAAGTAAGATGTATGTTAAAGTAGGAGAAGAAGTAAAAGCAGGAGATGTAATTGCAGCTGTTGGTTCTACTGGTAATTCAACAGGACCACATTTACATTTAGAAATTAGGATAAATGGAAAACATGTAAATCCACAATTATATTTATATAAATAAAAATAAATGTTTAGATTAGTTTGAAATACAGCTAATCTTTTTTCTTTATTAGAAACAAGAAACATAAAAAAGAGATATAAATAAATTTCATTATTAAGAGATATAATAAATATTATATAAAAAATACTAAATGCAATATGAGGCATTACGTAAAAGTGTGGAATTCCACACTTTTGCGTAATGAAATATTGACAGAATAGAAAAATATTATAAAACGGTAATGATTGTTTTAAGAAAATAATTATAGTAAAAGAAGATATAAATCTTTGAAAAAATAAAGAAGAAATTTTAATAATAAATTTAATTAAATCAAAATAGTTTAGATTTATAGTGGAAAACATTTAATTTGTTTATGGTGAGAAACTTTTTTATATTTATAAAAATAAAAACACCAATTTTGGTGCTTTTTTAACAAAAGAATTTAATTTCCTGGTCTGGAAAATGTTTTTTCCATGCTGATATTATGTAAAAATAGTTATTAACAATGGTTTCTAATAATTCACTCAATTCTTTACTTGGAATTTTGCTATTATTATTTCCTAAAATACATCCTCCACTTTTTGTAAGCCACACTTTTGTAGAATTAGAAGTCGGTTTCCCTTTAGAAATATGTATATGAATAGGTTCGTTATTTTCATTAGACCAAAAATAAATTTTATATCCGCATAATTTCTAATATATTAGGCACTTAAAATCCCTCCTTGATTTGCCCATCTGAAGAAAGAAGGCATTCCACGTTCTACTACAGTTCTAAACATTTCTATTTCTTCATCTGTATAATTTCCGTCTTTGTAAACTATTTTACAACTAGGAAGTTCAAATCTAACACTATCAAAACCGTTTTTTGGTAGGTCTTTCAAAATGAACATATATAATTTCATTACCATTTTCATCTTTAATAATATGTGAAAAAACAACCTCAGTTTCATCAGCATATTTACAATAAGGATACATCATTTTTATCACTCTCCTATTTAATAGTATAACATAATAATATAAAAATTGCTATTATTTTTGAAAAATATAATTTTTCTTTATTTCTAATTGATGAAAAGTATAAAGTTATGATAATATTTAAGAGTGATAGGGGGAAATAAGATGAAATCTAAGAAAAAAATTATTCTGATTATATTACTAATTATATTAATTATTTTTTTATTATTCCTATTTATGCATATCATTGTAGGAAATAATACAAAAGTAGATAAAGAAAATAAGTTAAGCGATGATGAGATAATTAATTATATTAGTAATTATATGCAAAAAAAATATGATAAGGATTTTAAGATAGAACTTATAACAAAGGATGAAGTAATATATAAGAAAGGATTTAGCTTTATGGGAGTTCCTACTGGGCAGAAATCTTATAAAGTTAATGGAAGTTATAAATATGAATTTAAAATAACAGATAAAGATAATGTAGTTGCGACGGCAAAATATACAGATGCTTACTATGTAGATCAAACTTATTATAATGTAACTTTTGAAGAAGATTACGGAGAGATTATTTCCATAAAGGAAAGGTCTAAAATATTAGAAGAAATTGCATTGCAATACTTTGATAATGAAGAAATAATAAAATATGAATATATCGATAAAACCTTAAATACTGTTACAGGAAAATCAGTAATATACTTAAATTACGATATTAATGATATAACTAAAAAAATTATCGGAAAACTTTTGGCAATAGGTCTGGATTATGATTTGAATAATGCATATGTAGTATTTTTGAATTCGCCGGATAAATTTTATAGTATTAGTCCTGAAGAGCTTGAAACAATATACAAGACAGCTTTTAATGTTAATGAAATCGGTGAAGAAACAAATATTTCAAGACAAGAAGTATATAATGATTTATATTCAGCATTAAAAAATGAGACAGAATTATTAGACAGTGATATTAAAAATATAGAAGAAATCTTTTTTTGATGTGTTCAAGATTTTATTGATGTATATGATAAGTTCTATGATTTAGAAGTTGGATATGATTTGCAGACTAAAATTTGCTATTTTAAAATTTATACAAATACTTTAAATAACAATAAAATAGAATTGTCAGCAAGATTTTATTATAATAATGAATTAGAAAAATATGAAGGCGAACATATTACTGTTTGGGATCCTAACTCAAGGTGGTCACTAACTTTATATAAAAATTAATGCAAAATATTTTGTAATTAAGTAATCTAAGAAGGAATTAATATAACTTATATAGTATTATATAAGTGGAGTATTTTTGTAAAAATTGGTTAAAATAAGCAAAAGAAAAAAAGGAGGAAATACTTTATGGAAGAAGAGGCTAAAGTAAAAGATATGATTGATGATTTAGTTGCAAGAGCAAGGAAAGCATCTGAAGAATATTTAAAATTAGACCAAGAAACAGTAGATAGAATTACAAAAGCAATGGCAATGGCAGGCTTAGAACATCATATGGAGCTTGCCAAAATGGCTGTTGAAGAAACAGGAAGAGGGATTTATGAAGATAAAATAACAAAGAATATGTTTGCAACAGAATATATATATCATAGTATTAAATATGAAAAAACAGTAGGAATTATTAACGAAAATGATGAAGAAGGGTATAGTGAAATTGCAGAACCTGTAGGTGTAATTGCAGGAGTAACACCTGTTACAAATCCAACATCTACTACAATGTTTAAATCTATAATTTCGGCAAAAACAAGAAATGTAATAATTTTTGGTTTTCACCCATCAGCACAAAAATGTAGCACAAGGGCTGCAGAAATTTTAAGAGATGCAGCAATAAAAGAAGGTGCACCAAAAGATTGTATTTTATGGATAGAAGAACCAAGTGTTTTAGCCACAAAAACACTTATGAACCACCCAGGCGTAGATTTAATATTAGCAACTGGGGGAACTGGTATGGTAAAATCAGCATATTCTTGTGGTAAGCCAGCATTAGGTGTGGGACCTCGGTAATGTTCCTTGTTATATTGAAAAATCTGCTAAACTTAAAACATCTGTAAATGATTTAGTAATGTCAAAATCATTTGATAATGGTATGATATGTGCATCAGAACAAGCAGTTTTGGTAGACAAAGAAATTTACCAAGAGTTTGAAAAATTAATGAGGGAAGCTGGTTGCTATTTTGTAAGCCCAGAAGAAAAACAAAAATTACAAGAAAGTATGTTTGAATATAGAGATGATATAGGTTATAAACTAAAATCACACGTACCTCGGACAATCTCCATATACAATTGCAAAAGAAGCTGGTTTTAGTGTACCAGAAGATACTAAAGTATTAGTTGTATATGAAGAAGGAATAGGAAGAGATTATCCATTTTCAAAAGAAAAATTAAGCCCAGTACTTACTTATTATATTGTAGAAAATGAAGACGAAGGAATAGCAAAATCTGAAAAACTATTAGAATTCGGTGGACTTGGACATTCAGCAGTTATACATTCTGAAAATAAAGAAACAATACTTAAGTTTTCTAAAACAATGAAAGCAGGAAGAATTATTGTAAATTCACCTTCAACACACGGAGCAATTGGTGATATTTATAATACAAATATGCCATCATTAACTTTAGGTTGTGGGTCTTTTGGCGGAAATTCAACAACTGCAAATGTGTCTTCAGTAAATCTTATTAATATAAAAAGAACAAGTAAGAGGAGGGTAAATATGCAATGGTTTAAAATACCAGATAAAATATATTTTGAAGCAGGTTCAATAGGATATTTAGAAAAAATGCCAGATATAGAAAGAGCATTTATCGTAACAGATGAAGGTATGGTAAAATTAGGATATGTTGATAAAATATTATATCATTTAAGAAAAAGGAATCAATATGTACATTCAGAAATATTTGATGAAGTAGAACCAGATCCATCTTTTGATACAATTATGAAAGGTGTTGAAGTTATGAATAATTTCAATCCAGATGTAATTATAGCATTAGGTGGGGGAAGCCCAATAGATGCAGCAAAAGGTATGTGGTTATTTTATGAACATCCAGATGCAGACCCAGAAGGTTTAAAATTAAAATTTATGGATATTAGAAAACGTACTTATAAATTTCCAAAGCTAGGTACAAAATGTAAAATGGTAGCAATACCAACAACATCTGGAACTGGTTCAGAAGTTACTTCATTTGCAGTAATAACTGATAAAAAACAAAATAAAAAATATCCTTTGGCAGATTATGAATTAACGCCAGATGTAGCAATTGTAGATCCAGATTTAGTAATGAGCTTGCCTAAAAAAGTTACAGCAGACACAGGTATGGATGTATTAACACATGCAATAGAGGCATATGTTTCAAATATGGCATCTGATTTTACAGATGGTTTAGCAGAAAAAGCATCAGAAATAGTTATAAATTATTTAGAAAATGCATATGATGATGGAGCTGATAAAGAGGCAAGAGAAAAAATGCACAACGCAAGTACAATAGCTGGTATGGCATTTACAAATGCTTTCCTTGGAATAAACCACTCTTTAGCTCATAAATTGGGTGCAGAATTCCATATGGCACATGGTAGGATAAATGCAATACTTTTACCATATGTAATTAGATATAATAGCACAAAGCCTACAAAATTTGTATCATTTCCTAAATATGAATATTTTATTGCAGATGAGAAATATTATAATTTAGCTAAAAAAATTGGTTTAAAAGCAGAAACTAAAGAAGAGGGAATAAATAGTTTAATCGAAAAAATAAAAGAAATGAATAAACATATGGAAATACCAAGTTCTTTTAAAGAAGCGGGAATTGATGAGCAAGAGTTTTTAGCAAAAGTAGATATGCTAGCAGAAAGAAGCTTTGAAGACCAGTGTACTACTGCAAATCCAAGAGTTCCATTAGTTACAGAATTAAAACAAATATTACTTGATAGCTATTATGGAAAAGAGATTTAATTTGAAAAAAATGTAAATATATGTTATAATAAATAAGTATGGCAAATGCCTATGTAGAAGAGCTTTGTTATTAAGGAGGAATTATGGCAGAGCAAAAAGCAGTTGATATAGAGGCGATTAATGAAAGGGGCGTAATTTTCAACTGCAATGATCTAAGATGGCTTTCACAAAATGCTAATGAGTGGATAAAAACTCTTTCGCAAATGCTTCAAAAATATGATGGAAAAAAAACAAAAGCTAAACTTCATTTTTGGATAGAAGTATCATATGCGAAAAGCTATATCATGCGTAAAAGCTTTTGTGGAGGAGATTTTAGAGAAAAAACCTATGGAATCGTAGATGAAAGTGGATGGTTTATTACATACGATTATAATGATGACAGTTATCGTGGATCGTCTGTACCTGATGTTATCATCTATCTGGCATTTATGGTTCAAAAAGAAAAAATCAATATTGAGCAAGCAATTCAGACAATGAATTATTATGCTCTTTGGAGAAAATTTTCTTAAAAAATGAGGGAGGAACTTTTAAAGTTTCTCCCTCATTAAAACAAAAGAATGAGTTCATATATGAAAAGCTTTTCAGTAAAGAATTTACACTTTACGACAAACAGCCTATCACAACTACATATTACTACAAAATAAGATATTTGTAAATACCTTATTTGAAAATTTTTGAATTTTTTAAAACTCACAATTTTTAGGTGTTCTTGGAAAAGGTATAACGTCACGAATATTTTGCATACCAGTTAAATACATAATTGCTCTTTCGAAACCTAATCCAAAACCAGAGTGAACACAACTACCATATTTTCTTAAATCTAAATACCAATCATAATTTTTAAGTGGCATATCTAATTCTTCCATCCTTGAAAGTAATTTTGTGTAATCTTCTTCTCTTTGGCTACCACCAATAATTTCACCAATACCTGGAACTAAAAGGTCAGCAGCTGCAACTGTTTTTCCGTCAGGATTTTGTTTCATATAAAATGCTTTTATATCTTTTGGATAATCTTTTACAAAAACAGGTTTTTTATAAATTTTCTCACATAAATATCTTTCATGTTCTGTTTGCAAGTCAACACCCCAAGAAACTTTAAATTCAAATTCATCATTGTGTTTTTCAAGTTCTTTTATAGCATCAGTGTAACTTACTCTTGCAAAATCTGAATTTATTACATGATTTAATCTATCTAAAAGACTTTTATCTATAAAATTATTAAAAAATTCCATTTCTTCAGGGCAATTATCTAAAACATATTTAAAAGTATATTTAATCATGTTTTCAGCTAAATCCATATCATCTTCTAAATCAGCAAAACAAATTTCAGGCTCTATCATCCAAAATTCAGCAGCATGTTTTACAGTATTAGAATTTTCAGCCCTAAATGTTGGTCCAAAAGTATATACATTACAAAAACTTTGAGCAAATGTTTCAGCATTTAATTGCCCACTAACTGTTAAATGTGTATGTCTTCCAAAAAAGTCTTTTGAAAAATCAACTTTTCCATCTTCTGTTTTAGGTACATTTTCTAAATCAAAAGAATTAACATTAAACATTTCTCCAGCACCTTCAGCATCACTACCTGTTAAAATAGGTGTGTGAACATATACAAAATCTTGCTCTTGGAAAAATTTATGTATTGCATATGCAAATACACTTCTTACTCTAAATACTGCGTTAAATGTATTAGTTCTTGGACGAAGATGTGCAATTGTTCTTAAATATTCAAAACTATGTCTCTTTTTTTGTAAAGGATAATCATTATCTGATAAATTTTGTATTTCAATTTTTTTGGCTTGTATTTCAAATGGTTGTTTTGAGCCTGGAGTTAATACAAAGTTACCAGTAACTTTTATTGATGAACTAATAGTTAATTTTCTTATTTCATCAAAATTGGTTAGAGTATCATTAAATACAATTTGAACATTCTTAAAAAAAGTACCATCATTTAGCTCAATAAAACCAAAAGTTTTAGAATCTCTTAAAGTTTTTACCCAACCTTCTATTGTTATTTCTTTACCTTCAAATTTTTCTGTTTCTTTAAATAGATTTCTTACAGTTATTTCTTTCATTACTATATCATTCCTTTCATCCTAAACTTTACATATTATATGTTATTATTTACAAAAATTCAAGGTTTTATTATTTAATTAGGAAATTAGAAGGAAAAAATAAAATACTGGTATAAAATAATGTAAAAATTATGTAAAATAGCTTGCAATAGATTTTTAGTAGTGGTATAATAGAAACACGCTCCAAAAATGGAGCTTGTACAACCCGTTCTAGGTTAAGGAGGAAGAATGACAGAACGGAAAAATTCAGCCGAGCAGGTCATGGAAGAGTTCATGGGCAAAGGAGGAATTCTTGTAGGTAAAGATGAATGGGATAAAATTCTTCTTTGGGTTTATCCTGCTTTTGAAAGTTATCTCAAAAAGAATCCTGATTTTAATGGGTACTCTTGTGATTTTGCCAGAATGGTTTGGAATGCAGCCAATGAACATTGCGTTGGATTTACAGAAAAGAAAGGAAAGGGCAGGGTCTTCATACAAAAATATGATAAAATCTATGTGCGCGTAGATGAAAATAACGAATTTGTTGCTCTTCATGAAGAAAATGGAGAGTTTAAAGAGACAACTGCACGCCCGTCTGAGATAATAGCATATTTGACAATGAAAGTTCATGCCAAAAAGATTACTTTCGAAGAAGCCTGGAAAAGCTATGTTTATAGGCGTATGATTAAGGCTGAATAAGAATAGGGGAGCGGTTTTTCCGCTCCCTTACAAAAATAAAGTTTTGTGCTAAAATATAACCGAAAGGAAGAATAATGCGCAAAAAAATTAATATTACCGAAGAAAAAAAGTGGTATGTAGATGAAAGAGAAGAAGAAATACCTAAAATAAAGCCAATAAAAATCATCTTTGGCATAGGTTATATAATAGCTTCTATTGGAGCAATTGGAACGTTTATATATTTTTCTAATAAAAATCTTCGGTAGGAAAGAAAAGGAGTCTAGGAAACTGGCTCCTTGTTTTGAAAAATTATGTAAAATTGTTTACAAAAATTGGTATAGATGGTATAATTGAATATGTAAATTAAAAAGGAAAGAGAAATAGATATGAATTTAGATTTGGTATTAATGGAATTGTCACAATATATGAGAGAAGAGAAATATAAAAGAAAGAATAAGGAAGGTAAATATAAAGAAGAAAAAATCCCCGTATTGGACACTAAGAATATGAGCAATGTTGATACTGTTTATAAAAAGTTTAGAAGAATTGAAAATGATAATTATTATAGAACTGAACAAGAAATATTTTATAAACAAGCAAAGTTTTTAGAAAATTTTGAAGATAATTATAAGATAAAACAAGATATATATTCTTCTTATAGATATTCTATTTATCATGATTATTCAGAGTTGTCTTTTAAAGAATTTAGAACTTACTTTTCGTGGAGGACAAAAGTAAGAAAAGGTGAATTTCCAGAAATAGATTATAAGTATTTACAAATTTATATTAGTGAATTAGTAAATAAAATAGGATGTAAAAATAAAGATGAAACTATAGAAAAGTTAATTACAATATGGGAAAATTATAGAAAATATTATGATAATTTAGATGAAATAATGCTAAGAGTTATAAAAGAATTTTATATAGTAAGTAATTTTGAAACACCATTTTCATCTATTATGGAAAAATTTCCTGTAAAAATAAGAAATTTTTCAAAAGACATGAGAGAAATAAACAAAGGTATATTTAAAGATAAAATAGATATTTTAAATGAAATTTCATCATATAAGATAAATAAAAGTAAATTATTAGAAACAAAATATGGGTATTTACTAAATGAATGTATTGAAAAATTATTCACAAGATTAGACAAAGAATTTGAAGCAAGAGGTATGGTTTTAAAAGAAATAATATTTTATAAAAGTGATACACAATATTGGTGGGATCCATTAAGTTCTTATTGTTTGTACAATTGGGAGAAAAATAATAAAATAATTGTATTTGAAGGAACTGAAAAATATACATATAAAGATGGATCTTGGTCAAGAACAATTTATAATTTAAATATACATTATAAATATACAATTGGTTATATTTTAAAAATGATGGAATGTATTATAAGAGAGTATTTAGGATATAGAACATTAAAAGAACCAGATAAAATTAAAATATTAGATGATAATGCATATTATGATCCTTCAGGAGAAGGGGAAGAAAACCTATTTGGTATATATCATATGGGGTTAGAAAAAATAATAAAAGATGAAGTACTTAAGTTTTTGGAAGAAAATAAAATACCAAAATTAGGATTAAGGAAAAAAAGTAAAAAAGATGAATATGAATATTTTGAACCTGAAGAAAAAATAGAAATAGTATTTAATAAAGATAAATTCGAAAATATAAGAAAACAATCAGAAGAAATACAAAAAGCATTAATAGTAGAGGAAGAAGTAGAGAAAGAAATAGAAGAGCCAATAGAAGAAAATAAAGTAGAATTTATAAAAGAAAACATAAAAAATAGAGAACAAGAAAAACAGAAAGAAGTTGCAGATGTTTTCTATAAAGTAAGCGAAGAAAACAGTATAGAGGATAATGTATTCAAAAAATTTGTATATGGTTTAGAACCTGATGAAAAGAAAATAGTAAATATTATATTAGAAAAAAATGATGTAGAAAATAAAATAGCCAAAATAGCAAAAGAAGAAAATAAAATGTTAGAAATAATAGTATCAAACATAAATGAAAAAGCATTAGAGACAATAGGGGATACCGTAATAGAATCAAATAGGACATCTATTTACGAAGATTATGAAAAAGAAATAAAAAATGCTTTTTGAAGAAAGGAGAAATTATGTCAATAAAAGTACCAAGAAGAATAGCAACTACGCTAATGAATTCTTTAAAAGGAGGAGTAGTACCAAGGATAGGGCTTCGGATATATTGCAGTAGGAAGAGAGCAAGAAATAAAAGCATTATTAAATGATGTAGATATTATAGAAGAAGGAGGTTCTACTTTTAGATTTTTAGTTGGAAGGTATGGAAGTGGAAAAAGTTTTTTATTACAAACAATAAGAACACATGTAATGGATAGAGGTTTTGTTGTAATAGATGCAGACCTTTCACCAGAAAGAAGATTAATGGGAACAAAAGGACAGGGCCTGGCTACATATAAAGAATTAATACAAAATATGTCTACAAAAACAAAACCAGATGGACAAGCATTACCATTAATATTAGAAAAATGGATTTCAGGAATTAAAACAGATGTAATAAATGAAGAAGGAGAAAATCTGGAAGAAGAAGAATTTTCTAAAATAGTGAAGAAAAAAATATTTGAAAATATTTCAAATTTAGAAGGTATGGTACATGGTTTTGATTTTGCAAAAGTAATAAATATGTATTATGAAGCATATGAAAATGCAGATGATGAGAAAAAATCAAATGTGTTAAAATGGTTTAGAGGAGAATATCAAACAAAAACAGAAGCTAAAAATGAACTTGGAATTAATATAATAATTACAGATGATAATTGGTATGAATATGTAAAATTATTTTCAGCTTTCTTAGTAGGAGCAGGATATAAAGGTATGCTTATGCTAATAGATGAACTTGTAAACTTATATAGAATACCAACAACAGTAACAAGACAATATAATTATGAGAAAATCTTAACAATGTATAATGATACACTTCAAGGAAAAGCAAAACATTTAGGAATTATAATGGCTGGAACGCCACAATGTGTAGAAGACACAAGAAAAGGTATTTTTAGTTATGATGCATTACGTTCAAGATTAACAGATGGAAAATTTGCAAGTGAGGATACTGTAAATTTATTATCACCAATAATTAGATTAAAAAGACTAACACCTGATGAAATGTTTATTTTAGTTGAAAGATTAAGAGATATACACTCAGATTTACACGATTATAAAAGTGAATTAACAGAAGATGATTTAATGACATTTATAAAAATAGAATATGATAGAGTTGGAGCAAATACTAATATTACACCAAGAGAAATAATTAGAGATTTTATAGAATTATTAGATATATTGTTCCAAAACCCTGATAAGAAATTTAAAAATATTATAGAAAGTAATAATTTTGAATTTGCAAGTGGAGATAATACCGAAGAAGAAGAAAACAAAGAATTTGAAGATTTTGAGGTTTAATATGAGAGATGTATTTAGTAGATTAGCACCATTTATCCAAGATTATATTTATTTTAATAATTGGAAAGCATTAAGACCAATACAAGTTGCTGCCTGTAATCTGATACTTGATACAGATGATAATATATTATTATCATCTGGAACAGCATCAGGTAAAACTGAGGCGGCTTTTTTGCCTATTTTAACAGATATATATGAAAAGCCAGCTAAATCTGTTTCAGTACTTTATATAAGTCCATTAAAAGCATTAATAAATGACCAATTTATTAGAATAGAAGATATGCTTAAAGAAACAGATATAAAAGTTACAAAATGGCATGGAGATGTAGCACAAAATGTGAAAACTAAATTAATTAGAAACCCAAAAGGTATAATACAAACAACTCCGGAGTCATTAGAAGCAATGCTTATGAGAAATTCAGGAAATATTTTAAGATTATTTTCAGATTTAAGATATATTGTAATAGATGAAGTTCATTATTTTATGAATGATGATAGAGGTATGCAACTTCTTTGTGTTTTAGAAAGAATACAAAGAATTATAAAAAGTGAGCCACGAAGAATAGGGTTATCTGCAACACTTGGAAATTATGATATAGCAAAAAAGTGGTTAAATTCTGGAACAAATAGAAGATGTATAATGCCTAATATTGAAGAAGAAAAAAGAAAAATAAGATTAGGTGTTAAATATTATGAATTAGAAGAAAAAGAAGGGAATTTAAGTATATTAGATTATTATAATGATCTATATAAATATACTCTAAATAAAAAAAGTATAATATTTTCTAATTCAAAAGCAGAAGTAGAAGAAAATATTGCACATTTAAAGAAAATAGCAAAGGAAAGAAAGACAAAAGATATTTACTATGTACATCATGCAAATATTTCAAATATATTAAGAAAACAAGCGGAAGAACAGATGAAAAATGAAGAAGAAAATGCGGTCACGGGAGCAACTGTTACATTAGAACTTGGGATAGATTTAGGAAAATTAGATAGAATTATTCAAACAGGTTCACCTTTTACTGTTTCTAGTTTTGTACAAAGATTGGGAAGAAGCGGAAGAAGAGGACAACCTTCTGAAATGTTATTTTTATTTAAGGAAGAGAAAGAAGATAAACCAAAAGAATTTTATGAAGAAATAGATTTTGAATTTATAAAATGTATTGCAATAATAGAATTATATGTAAAAGAAAGATGGATAGAAACAATGGAAAAAAATGATTTACCATATTCACTTTTATACCATCAAACAATGAGTTATTTATATTCTATGGGAGCAGTATCACCAAAAGAACTTGCAAAATATATATTAACATTGGGAGTGTTTAAAAAGGTAAGTACAGAAGATTATAAAAACTTGCTTAAATATTTATTAGAAAAAGATGAACTAGAAAAAGATGAAGAAGGAAATCTTTTAATTGGAAGAAGTGGAGAAATAAAAGTAAATAGTTTTAATTTTTTCTCAGTATTTACTACACCAATAGAATATTCAGTAAGAAATTCATCACAAGAAATTGGAACAGTACAAATGCCATATCAAATAGGTCAGCAATTTAGCTTGGCTGGTTTTACCTGGAAAGTTGTAGACATTAATGAAGAAAAAAGACAAATATTTGTTAAAAAAGTAGGTGGAATATCTAAAATTGCATGGAACGATGATGGTAATATTTTTATAAATACAAAGATTATGAAAAAAATGAGAGATGTTTTAAAATCAAATGAAGAATATAAATATTTAAATAAAGATGCCTTAGAAAAATTAAAAGAATTAAGAAATATTGGAAAAATGACAGGTATAATAGAAAATAAAGTAATAACATTGGGAAAAGGAATTTATGGAATTGTTCCGTGGCTTGGAACAAAAGAAATTATTGCTTTAGAATTTAGTTTAAAAGAAGAAGGTATAAATGGTAAAACATATTATAGAGCGGGAATTCCTATTTTTATATTAATAGAAAATAAATCTGATTTAGATATAAATATTGATAAAGAGTATTTAGAAGATGTATTAGAAAAACTAAAAACTAAAAATATTGATAAAACAAAATTTAAAATACCAGACCTATTGCAAAAATCAGGAAAATATAATAATATGATACCAAAAGAATTGTTACATAAACAATTTATAGAAGATTGTATAGATGTAGAAGGTATGAAAGAAAATTTGTAGTAGGAAAGAAAGTAAAGATGAATTATTTAGAAGAATTAATAAATGATGTTAAAAATAAGAAATGGACAGAAAAAGAGTGGAAAGATTTAGTTTGTAATTTAATAACTATAATACCAGAAAATAAAATAGGGAGAATAGATTATTTAATAAATAGAGATGAATTAAAAGAAGATTTAAGTAAAAAAGAAATAGAAAATATTCTTATAACTTTAGAAAAAAATGCAGAAGAAGGTATGTATTGTGATGAATATTATTATGATTATTCACAAGATATGGATGTGGTAGAAGGAGATGAATCGTGGATAAATGAAATAAATAGAGCATTAAGAAGCGTTAAAAATTTATTTGATAAAAAACAATATAGAGATGTAATTGATTTGTATAATGACATTTTCTATATAACAGAAAGAAATAATGAAGATTTCTATACATCACTTCCTAATTATTACTATATAGAAGATGAGTTAGAGTGTAATATAAATGACCATTATTTTAATTATTTAGAAGCTATTTATTATGTGGAAAGTGAAGATAAAGTTAAAGAATTTGTAGATGCGATTAAAATACACGATTTTTATTTAGAAAGAGATAATATAATTAATGATTTTTGTGAAAAGCATAAAGATTTTAGAGAAAATATGATTTTGGAAATTGTTGATAATTTAAGTAAAACTCCATATGAAATGAATAAAATAATATTTGAGCTTTTAATGGAAAAAGGTGGAACAGATGAGGTTTGTAATTTCTTAAAAAAATATGATATAGAAGAAAATAAAAGAGTATTTGAACATTTTTGTGCCCATATAGCAGTGGAAGAAAAATATGATAAGTTATTAGATTATCTATTTGAATTAGAAAAAGTAGATATGAAAAATGAATCTAAAGAAATAGTTTTTAATGAAATTATAGAAATTTCAAAAACAAAAAATGATAAAAATTTAGAAATAGAATATTTGTATAAAGTAAATAAAATACACCCAAAACTTTCATATACATTAGAAATTTGTAAAAATCTAAAAAATGAAGAAAAAGTAAAAGAAATGGAAAATTTAGAAAAAAATTATGTGCCAGAAATAGACGAATTTGGAAAAGAAGAGTTAGAAGAGAAAATACTAATAGAACTTATATTAGGAAAAGTAGAAGATGTGTATGAAATATATGAGAAAATGAGTAATTATAGGAAAAATGAATTTGAAGATTTAATTATCTATTATTTCTTAAAATTTGGAAATAAAGATATTAAAGAAAAGAAATTATTAACAGATAATTTGAAAACAGAGATTGCAAGAAAGTTTTTTTATGACAAGATAGATGCAGAAGAAACATTAAAAATAATGGAATATACTAAAAAAGAATTACCAAGAGAATTTATGGAAAAAATAGAGAAAAAGTTTAGTAGAAAAATCACCACTGAAACAAAAAAATATTTAGGTTCACAAAAAAGAGGTTACTATTCAGATGTTGCAAATTATTTAATAATTTTAGTAGAACATATGTGTCAGGAAGGAAGAAACAGCAAAGGTATGGAATTATTTAAAAAATATAAAGAACAATATAGTAATTTTAGAGCTTATAAAAATTGTTTAAATGATTCGATAGAAAAAAGTAGTTTAAATGGAAAGGTGGAAAAGATATGAATTATGAGGAAACAGAAAAAATATTAAAAAATATAGAAAAAGAAGAGTTAGAAAGTTTTTTGCTATATGAGATGTCAAGAGATAGAAATCTTTATAGTAGATTTAAATCAAATTTTTCAGAATATATGGAAGAAAAATCTTATGAAGAATTAAAGGAAGAAATTTTTAATAGTTTCTATAGATTATCAGATAGAGGATATTTTAGTGATTATGACGGTCGTTTAGCAACAGGAGTAGTTTGGAATTATTCTAAAGAAATAAAAAAATATATAGAAAGAAAAGAGTTTAATAGAAGTTTTAATATATTAAAAGCACTTTTATGGGCTTTAGGTAAAATTCAAATTGACGGCTCAAATGGAGAACATGGAGATATACAAGATGAATTAGAAGAACTAACAGATGAATTAGTTAAGATTTGCAATGAAGATGAAAAGAAAGAATTACAAGAGTGGTTTAAAAGCTATATTCCTATAAAAGATGAATTTTATGATTATAAAGATGTTTTTGAAAAATATATATAGGAAATTAAAGTTTTAACAAAATTAAAAATATTGGAGGTAAAAGATGTATTTAGAAAAAGAACAAAGAGATAAATTATATGAATTATTCTTCTATTTATTAGATTATACAAATAATAAATATAAAATAAATAAAAAAATGTTAGGTAAGTTAGATGGAAAACATACAATTGATGTAGTAGAAATTGTAGATATTAGAGAAAGGCTTTGGAAAGATAATACTGTAATTGATGAATATTTAAAGGAAAATCCTGATAATTTAAGAGAAAAAGATTTAAAAATTATAGAAAGCTGGAAAAATAGAGTAAATGATGCATTTATTATGGCTAAACACTTAAAAAAACATACAATATTATTAAATAATAAAGATGTATATGGAATTGTAGGAATTTCAAATGAAATATCAGACATAATACCAAGTGATGACTTACCAGTTTATGTGAAAGCTGTACTTATACCTTTTGGAGATGTAATAACTTATGATACATTATTAATTCCATCTATGATAAGTTTGGGACCAGGAATAAAAAGAAGAGTTAATGAAGATTATATGGATGCAAAAAATAATAATGAAATTATTTATTTTCTAAATGATATGAAAAGAGTATCAGAAGAAGGAAAAGTTAAAAAATATAAATATTATGAAGTAAAAATTACATTAAAAGGTACACATCCACCAGTTTGGAGAAGATTAAAAATACCTAGTAATATAACATTTGATAAATTAAGTAGAATAATTCAAATTGCATTTGGCTGGAGTGGATATCATTTGTATGAGTTTGAAATAGGTGGAGATAGATATACGCAAGGAACATTAATTGGAATTCCAAGTGAATATGAGTGGGAAGATGATGATTGTATAGATGCGAAAAAAATAAAAATAGATGAAACTATGGAAAGCATCAGAAAATTCGAATATACATATGATTTTGGAGATGATTGGAAACATGAAATTGTTGTTGAAAAAGTAATAAAAACAGATGAAAAACTTATAAAACCAGTATGTGTTAAAGCCAAAATGCAAAATTTAGAAGAAGATAGTGGTGGAGTATGGGCAAATGAACAAAATACAAATGAAAGTTTTTTTGATATAGATGTTTTAAACAAAAAATTTAAAAATATGGAATTGTAGTTTTAGAAAGGAAAATGATGAAAATATTATTATTTGGAATATCTAATGTAGGAAAATCTACAATTGGAAAAAGATTAAGTGAAAAACTAAATTATGATTTTGACGATGTAGATGATGAAATAAAAAGAAGATATGGAATAATAGACAAGTTTCAGGCAAAATATGCTTCTTATAGGGAAAGACATATAGAAAAAGGAAAAATATTAGAAGAACTTGTAAATAAATATGATGACAATGTAGTTATTGGAGTATCACCACTAGCATATGTTATAGCTTTTAGAAAAGTAATAGCATATGATAATGTGTTATCAATAGAATTATTAGATAGACCGGAAAATATATTAGATAGATTAGTATATGCTGATGAAAATGATGTTGTACATAAATTTGATTTTGAAAATAAAGATGCAGATATGAAAAGTTATTATTATAAAGAAATAAAAAAAGATATTACATTTTGGAAAAATGTCTATAGAAAGATAGAAAATAAATTTAATATAGACGGAAGAAATGTAGAAGAGACAGCAGAAGAATTAGTAAAATATATAGAAAAGATTGATAAAAAGTATGAGGTGAATTTTTAGTGAATTTAT
The DNA here is from genome assembly GCA_944387475.1 of uncultured Clostridia bacterium. Classification (GTDB taxonomy): domain Bacteria; phylum Bacillota; class Clostridia; order TANB77; family CAG-508; genus CAG-269. The sequence continues at coordinate 3,350 of CALXFB010000028.1, read as the reverse complement.
CAGAATATTGTGATAATAAAGAAAATTTATGGAATGAAATTGAAAGAGATAAAGTAAGAAAATTAATTGAATATATAAACCCAAATATAGATGAAAATTTATATAAATTTGCAAATACGAATGATAGTATGGAAGTATTTAATAAACTAAAACTATGGTTTTTTAATTTTTATAAAGAGCAACTATTAAACGGACTAAAATATGTAGGAGCAGATTATGAAAGATTTAAAAAAAGCCTTATATATTCATTAATATTAGGAGTAACAAGAAATAGAGATAATAATAATTTAATTTACAATATTTTAAAATCTTCAAATATTATAGAAGAAATGATGCTTTATGAAGATGAAACTTATGAAATTAAAACAAATGATTTTGGAAATATACAATTTATGAAAGCTAAGGCAAATTTTGTATATGATAAAGAAACATTAGATTTTGTAAATAAGCTAGGAAATAATATTAAAGATGCTTGTCATGAGGTATCATTCTATTTGATACAAAGATATGAAATGTTTAAAGCGGTAACATCAATTTGCAAGAGAGGATTAGATAACAATTATTATCATTCATTTGTATTAGATGATGAAAATAATGTGATAGACTTAACAGCGAATTTAATTATGCCAAAAGAACAATATTATATGTTGCAAGAGGTTAAAGAACTAAATTGCATAAATTATAATGAATATCTGGAAGAAAAAGATAAGTCTATAAAATTTGATGAAAGTAAAACATTGTATCCTCTTTTAAGAAATGCGTTATATAAGCAGTATTTAGCAGAAAATAAATAATAATTTAGAAATAATTAAAATAGAAAGTGACTATAGGCTTTCTATTTTTTTATATAATAGGAAATTATATGAAACTTTAAGTTACGCAACTCAAAGTGAAAATAAATTGCACAATGAGGTAAAAGTGTGATATAATAGAGTGTCAAGTATAAGGTAATCCGGTTTGACTTACTGGTATGAAACAATCCGACTAGGAAATTGAAACTGAGCGTTTACTAAGAGCAAAAAATTGTAGCCAAAGAGCACGTGAAAGAAAATTTTAAAATGATTAGAAATGTTCAGATACTTGACAGAAAGTGGTGAGTATATGGATGCAATGGTAGAGAAAAGTGCAGGATTAGATGTGCATCAAGAAACAATTGTAGTATGTGTTCTAAAAGGAGATTTAGACAGTAAACCCAAAAGCGAAATAAGAACATATGGAACATATACAAAAGATTTAGAGGAATTACACGAATGGTTGCTAGCAGAAGGGGTAGAAGAAGTAGCAATGGAAAGCACGGGGGTATTCTGGAAATGTGTGTGGAATATCATAGAAGATGAAAGATATGAGATAAAACTAGCAAATGCAAGAGAAATAAAGAATATGCCAGGAAGAAAAACAGACGTAAAAGACGCACAATGGATAGCAGAATTGCTAAGGTGTGGATTGATAAAAGGAAGTTTTGTACCAAATGTAGAAATACGAGAATTAGGAGATTTAACTAGATATAGAAGAAAAATAATCCAACAAGCAAGTTCAGAAAAAAATAGAATCCATAAAATATTACAAGATGCAAATATAAAAATAACAACAGATATTAGTGATATATTTGGAGATACAGGAAGAAAAATATTAGAAATGATAATAAAAGGAAAAGAAATAACAAATGAAGATTTAATAGAAGTAACATCAGGAAGAGGGAAAGCAAGTTTAAGAGAAAAAATACCACAAATAAAAGAGGCAATAAGGGGAACAACAAGAGAACATCATAGAAAGATGTTAAAATTAATATATGATCATCTAAAATATTTGGAGAAGGAACAGGAAGAAATAGAAAAATTAATAGATGAAGTTTGTGAAAAGTATAAAAAAGAAATAGAATTATTAGACAGTATACCTGGAATAGATAAAGATAGTGCAAAAGCAATAATAGCAGAAATAGGTATAGATATGAATCAATTTCCAACAGTAAAGAATTTAACATCATGGGCAGGAATGAGTCCAGGAAATAATGAAAGTGCAGGAGTAAAAAAGAAGGGGAAATCAACAAAAGGAAATAAAAATTTAAGAGCAACACTGAATGAATGAGCGTGGTCATGTATAAAGAGTAAAAAAAATAGAGTATCATCAACGTATTGGAGATTTGTAAAACGAATGGGACCATCAAAAGCAATACATGCAGTTGGAAATTTGATATTAAGGTTATGTTATCATATATTAGTAAGTGGTATAAAGTATGAAGAACGAGAAAAAGATGATTACGAAAAAATACTACAAAAGAAAAAAGAAGAAAGAATGATAAAAGAGCTAAAAGAAAAAGGATATAAAATAGAAATTGCTAGTTAAGAAAAAGAAATAACTGAATAATTAATCAAAGGTAAAATATGTAATATTTAGACAATAGGGACTTTTTGTGCTAAAAACAAGTCTCTATTCTATAAATAAGATTTTATTTTCAAAAGAAAGTAACACAAACTGTTTTAAAATTACGTAAAAAATAAAAATTTACTCCAAATTACTTACAAAAGTTTGTTTTATATGATATAAATATAAAACAGATGGAGGTGAGAAATTAAAACTAACATTTGCATTTGATATGAAATTAAATGAAACACAAGAAAAGATAGTAAGGAAATAAAATGGCATGTAAGTAAGGTATATAATACTTTAAATTATTCTATAAGAGAAGGAAAATCAGGAATAGATTTTAAAGAAAAAACAAATGAAGAAATGTATAAAATATATAAGAAATATAGAGAAAATAATTGGCATTCAAAATATTTACATTCACATACATTAGAACAGATAATATTAAATTGTATGAGAGACCATAAATCATATTTAGCATTGAAAAAATTATATGAAGAAGGAGACAAAAGAATAAAAGAAGAACCATGTAAGCCTGGCTATAAACATGGAGAAGTACAAATAACATTTACAAAACAAGGAATAAGAAGAGACAGAAGTTGTAAAATGTATATAATATACGAAAAAGAAGAAAAAGATATAGACTTATATGGAAATACAATGGCAATAGACTTAGGAATGAATAATATAGCAACATGTGTAACAGCAAATGATAGAAGAACAAGGACATTTGCAGGAGAGAGTTTAAAATCAAAAATAGGATATATAAATAAAGAAATATCAAGATTAAAAAGTATACAAATGCATATGGTAGGAAGTAAAAACTATAAAAACACAAAAAGAATAAATAGATTATATAGACAAAGAGAAAATTATAGTAATACATATCTGCATAAAGTAAGTAAAGATATAATAGAATTTGCAAAGGAAACAGGATGTAGTAGAATAGTAATAGACCAACTATAAAATGTCAATAGTTTTCTGAA
>CALXFB010000027.1 GCA_944387475.1 uncultured Clostridia bacterium | reverse complement strand
TAGCCAGAATAAGAAAGGTAATCTAAAGGAAACTTTTTTGCTGGCTAACCATCAGTAATTTCCTATACATAATTGTTCTTCTAATACTTGCAGGAGTAAGTATTGCAATGTTAACAGGAGAAAATGGAATACTAACTCAAGCACAAAGAGCAGCAAATGAAACAGAGAATGCAGCACAAAATGAGGCTGCAATATTAGATGAATATAATGAGTACTTAAATAATGTAACAGGAGGAGGCTCAACTGGTGGAGGAGATACAGGAGAAGGAACTTTAGGGACAGTAACAGGAAATGAAACAACTAATACAACAGTACAAGATAGTTTAGAAAATAAAGTAGTAGTACCAGCAGGATTTAAAGTTGTAAATCCAGAAGATAATGTAGAAAGTGGAATAATAATAGAAGATGTATCAGCAAAAGATGATACAACAAAAGGAAGCCAATTTGTATGGATACCAACAGGAACAATACAAACAAGTAAAGGAGAAAAAACAATAAATTTAGATAGATATGATTTTTCAAGTAATGTAGCAGGAGAAGCAAAAGGAACAGCAGCAATAAAAGACTATTTTGGAGAAGATTGTCAAGAATTAGAAACATCAAGTTATGGAAATACAACAGCATTTGATATAAGTGATTTTTTAGCAAAAGCAGATTCAATTGAAAATGGAGGTTCTGGAGGATTTTATATAGGAAGATATGAAGCAAGAAATAATAGTGATAAAGTAATAGTAGATAAAGCTCATAACGTTTATAATAATGTAACACAAATTCAAGCAGCAGATTTAAGTAGAAATATGTATTCAAGTAGTAATTTTACAAGTGATTTAGTAAATAGTTATGCTTGGGATACAGCGTTAGTATTTATACAAGAGTGCGAAGATGAAGATTATTCACAACAAAATAGTCTAAATACAGGAAGTTTAGCAACAACAGGAACAACAAATGATGTAGTATGTAATATATATGATATGGCAAGTAATTCTTGGGAGTGGTCAACAGAAACAGGAAGTTCTAGTCGCCCTTGTGTTGGTAGGGGAGGCAGTTTCAACGTTTCTGACTTCTTAGCAAGCTCTCGCTATAGTGCTGGCTTTACGACCGGTAGCGGCATCTTTCTTTTCCGCCCACTTTTGTATTTGTAGAACTGAAAGCTAATATCGTAAATTTTAAAAAGTAACAAATTAGAACCTTTTTAAATAGTACTAAATTGCTCGTAGACCTTCAGTACTAATAAAAGAGAAAAATGTAGAGTAGGTAGGAGAATTCGTCGAAGGGCGAAGGCGCCAAGAACGAATTCTCCTACTGGACTAGTCATTACTGTACCTGCTTTAATTTAGTAAACAAAAATAATATAAATATATGAAATCATATTTTTAATTATAATATCATTAAAGTATTGAAAAATCAACATTTCTTCTTCTTTTGAATAATTTTTAAATTTGGATAAATACAAAATACAAAAGGTGTGGAACAAATAACATCATCATAACAAGTTTCATCTTCAAACAATAAAATAAATCTATCTGCTTCAGGAATAGTAGGAGCGTTGTTTTTCAAGAGTTTTAGTACACCTTGTTCATCAGTTTTATTTGTAACTATTATATTATATAATGTATTTTCTTTTGTAAGAAATGTTATATAAACTGGATCATATCTTCTGTAATATTCTTTTAATCTTTTTTTGTACCTACATAGAACATCTAAAGCATATATCATTTTCATATCAATATTTGCTTTATGATATACAAAAATATCACCTTTTCTATTCACAAAATTTCCTTGTAATATACTTTTAAAATTATCAGTAGGCTTATTAAAAAGTATTTGTAATTGTTTTAAGTTACAACAACCAAAGTCTTGAATAAAATTTATTATCTTTCTTTTTTCATCTTCTAACATATCAACTCCTCCTTTCAAAGTGAATTTTACAAAATGCCAATAATATGTTATTATTTAAGTACATAATAAATGTGTTTGAAAGTCGCTAAGGTTCAAACATAGTCGTATGTGTATCGCAACTGCACATACTTTTTTATGCAAAAAACAGAGCAGGTGCGACTCCTACTCCGCCGACTATTATGTATTGCGTACATTAGTATTTGTTTGTTTTTTCATCTTGCATTAGAAAAAACAAGCAAATACAAAAATGTATCCTATATTATTCTAACTAAATATCCATAAATATATTTTTTATCTTCTTTTATTTCTGTTATTCTTATAAGTACTTTATCAGCAAAATGTGGAAAACTATTAAATCTGGCTGGAACTCTTGTTAGAACTGTTACTTGTAAATTATCTAATTGTACTATAATACCAGAATTATTTTTAGGAAAGGCTATTACTTTTCCTATATATTCTCCATTTATAGCAATATATTTTCTAATACTTGTAAATGGGTTTTCTTCAAAATCTTTTGCTGATAATTCGTATATATTATTTTCTAAATCTATTTTTTTAACTTTAACTTTTAAATATTCACCAACTCTATATATGTCTTTACAATTAACAATATATGTGTGTTTTAGTTCAGATGCCTTTATAATAACTTCTTTTCCATACATATCAACAACAATGTGTTTTATACCAATTCCAACTATACGAACTCTTATAGTATCGTTAGTTTTTAATTTAGGTAATTCTAATTCTGAGCGTAGTTCCATTGCATCTTTTCTACTGCCTATTGCTATATTTGCAACTTCATCATATTCTAATATGATAAAGTCAATTTCTGCTCCTATCATACCACGAATAACAGATTTATTTTGTTTATCTATTCTTAAAAGCGTTATAGGAATTAAAACTTTTACATTTCCATACCATAAAATACCACACGGAATATATTTATTTTTAAATTTATAGTATTCATCTTCTATTCCTGTTATTGTACTAGTTAGTATTCTTTTTTCTTCTTTACTTCTCAAAATTTCTTTTATATATAGATTTTCCACTATTTCACCACCTAACTAAAAAAGCATCTACCATAATAGGTAAATGCTTAAAATATATATCTATAATAAGTCTATCCAATTTCTTCTTCCGTACATAATTCTTACAATTTCTAAATCATTATTTTTCATTCTATAAAAAACAATATAATTATCTACAATTAATTTTCTGATTTCAAGTTTTTTAATTATATCATCATCTATAATTGCATAAATTTCAGGGTTACTTTTTAAACTGTTTATTTGATTTCTTATTTTTGTAATCAATTTTTGTGCTGTGTTAGGTTCTTGCAGATTATATTTAATATATTTTTTAATATCAATTAAATCTTGTTTTGCTTCTTTTGAATATTCTATATTATAACTTTTCAAAATAACCCTTCTTTCTTTTTAAATTTTATCTAATTCTTCAAAAACTTCTTTTTCAGAATATTTTTCTCCTCTTTCTAAAGAGTCAATACCTTTTATTAATTCTTTATATAAACTATATTTATCCGTCAATAATTCAAATAATTCAATACTCATTACTGCTAAATCTCCAGCACCATTTTTTGTAATGTAAACAGGACTTTTTGTCTGGTGGCAAATTGTAGAAATTTCATTGTAATTATTTCTTAAATCAGAACTTGGTCTAATAATTGGCATATGAACACCTCCATAAATATTATATACATATTTTATCAAAATATTGTTATATAGTCAATATTTTTTAAATATTTTATTGTGTATTAAAAGCACTTACTATTTTAAGTAAGTACAAATTAATCATAATAATAATTTGAAAATTTTGTTATTTGAATTTTATAATCTTCAATTTTTTCTACAAACATATAATATTTTGCAACTAAATTTTGAGCATCTGTCAGTAATGTAGAGTCGTCTATAGCAGATGTTTTTGATAAAGAAAGCATTACATCTATTGTTAAAGTGTAAAATAATAATGAAAAATCAGCACATTCTTTTAATAATTTATCTACTGAATCTCCAGCAATTAAAATAAATTGCTTAATTTCATCATCTTTCTGTTCATTTTTCAAGATATTGAATTTATCTGCAATAACTTCTAAATTATTTTTTATTGTTTTATCAATTAGTACAAGTTGATAATATCTTTCATTTCTATATTCTTTTTTGAGACCATTTTCATCAAAGTAATTGTTTAATATATCAGGAAAAGAAGTTGTTAAATCATTTAACATCTTTAAAAATTCAATTAGTTGGTTTTCTTCAATTTTATTTTCCATTTATAAACTCCTTGTATAATAATTTTACAAAATTATAACACACAATTAAAAATTATCAAACGTAATCTCCTCAAAATCATCATCATTTGAAATGTCTTTTTTATCTGTTTTTTCTATTATTGGTTTAGTTTCTTTTGCTTTAGTATTGTTCCAATTAGGTTTATAGCTATTAACAGAAACGTCTTTTAACTGTTTTGATAAAGGGTGTTCTGTATAAATCATTTTATCTAATAGCAAAGGTTTATTTCCGCGAATATTAACTATTAACTTGTTGTATGGAAGCCTTAAAATCTCATCTGCATTTAATAAATTTCTTTTTAGGCTTGTTATATTTTTTTGCCCAAATTCTAAATCTCCTTCTATTCCTGCATCTTTTCTAATACTTTCTGTTTCTGCTGTTGCAACACCTAGTAAAGAACTAAAATACTCTGCTGTTAAAGTGTCTGATACACCGCAAACATAGCCTTAGATCACAGTTACCAATTATCTCTTGCCAAACATCACCTGGATAACGACTTTTTATTTGCCCTATATTTTGAAAAATAGGTATTAGATTTATCCCTCTACTTCTAACTGTAGATATTTTTTTATTAAATTCGGTTATTACTTCACTTCCGAATTGTGCCTATATTTGCGAATTCATCTAAAAAGAAATAAACTTCATTTTCACATTTCCCGTCTTCTTTAGAATCAGCATATTTTACAAGTTTTATGAACAGAAACGTAAAGAAGAGCGATACAATAAAATCTTTGCTTGAATCAACATCAGAACTTATTACATAATATATGCAAGGTCTTTTAGCAGGGAGAACGAGGTCAATATCAGTTGTATTTGTTAGTTCTTGTAAATCTTTATTTTGAAATGCCTGAAGCCTAGTACCTAGTCCAGTTAAAACAGATGCTTTTATGGTATCTGAACCAGTTGCATATATATTATAGGACATACGAGCTGGGCTATCTTTTGGTAGACTTCTAAATAGATTATCTAAGGCTTCAATATCACCACTAGCAATTATCTTATAAATGTCTGTTAGTGTATTTTGTTCTATCTTATTTTCTAAAAAATAGAACTCAAAGGCTTTAAGTAAATTTTCCTCTGCACGTGGCCAGAAATCATCTTTGCCACGTTTTTTTTGAGTTCCTGAAATAATTACATTTGAACTTGTCTGAATATCTGTTATATCTTCATTTTCGCCAAGTGGGTTCCACCTATCAGAATGTTTTAAATCTTTTAAATTCAAAACTTTAACAACATACTTATTTTCTCTAAATAAAGTGTTAGTTTTTCTATAAATTTCGCCTTTAACATCTGTAACAATAATTGATTTTTTATACTTTAATAATTCCAATAGGTTGGTAATAAGAAAACCGAATTGTTTTCATACTACCACTACTTCCAAAAACGGAAATGTTTTTATTAAAGAAGCTATCAAATGGTAATTTTATAATATCATTATTTCTTTTTCCCAGTATTATTCCTGGAACATCGTTCTTTCCGAGTATTCCGTCAATTTCATTATCATCTAACCAATCAGCAGTACCGATATGTTCCGGTCTTCTGTTTTTAATTTAATGCCTTTTATTTCATCTTTTTTATAAAAGACAACTAATGTTATTACTAATATAATTAAAATGGAAATAACAGCAATTATGGAGCAAATAACAGCATAATAAAAATTAGTTAAAACAATATTTTTTCCAAAACACATATTTAAAATTCCTATATAATTATTTATATTTATATCTAATATAATATTTAAAATAAAAATTATAAAAATTGCAAAATAAAGAATAATCTTTTTAGTCATAAACCTTTATATCCTTTTCTATGAAATCAGACAGTTGTATAAGTTTATAGTTTGCAAGTGGGAGTTCTTTTCCAAGTAAATTTACAATTTTTTTAGAGCAGATAATATCTGCTTGTTTTCCTTCATTACTCTGTAAAAATATATTTATTCTGTTTATTTTTTCAGCATCTAACAAATAAAAAGTATTAATATATCTGTCTTTATTATTGGTATAATCACAAGAGTTATATTCTGATATATGAACAGTATTTTTATATAAATTTTGTATTATTTTTGGCCAATTAACTTGGTTTATATATTTTAATTTTTCTAATTCTTCATCTGTATCGCTTGTAATAAGTACAGAATTAAAGCCAAATGCAAAATCTTTTAAATTTAGCCTACTTATATTACTTACAAGTATTAAAATATTTTTATAAGTTGTTTCTTTTTGTAAATCATATATTACAGAATTTATGTATTTCTCAGTATGTTCTTTAGATATATGATATGTTAGATATTTTGTACCGAATATATTTAAAACACCTATAAATTTACGAGAACTTTCTGTAAATACAGTTTTATCCTTAATTTCAAAGGAGGGTGTAAAATTTATATGTTTTTCTTTATTATATAAAGCAGCTAAATGGCTTATAAATTTTAGTCTATCTGTGTATTTTTTATCATATCTTAATTTTGATGTTTTTTGATTTATTATTTTCATAAAATATTGTCCGTTTTCTGCAAGAACAAGATATTTTTTATATTTTCTTAAAATATTGTTTTTGATTAATCTTGCTATTCTTTTAGGATAATAAGTATCATTAAAGAAATATTTTAAATCTTTAATTGATAGATATTGAAAACGACCAATGAATTTTACTAATTCAATTTCATTTTCGTTCTTTGGAAAAATACTTTTAATAATTATCACCACCTTTACAAATAATTTCTAATATACAGAACTTTGGCTAGAAATGTGATAGCTAACGCTCTCACACATCTATCCAGTAGAGCTTTAACTGTCATCATAAATTCCTTAAAACGTTTAGATATGTGTTTTTTATAAAATAAAAAAATGTCCTAATTTTAAAGATTTAAAAATCGAAAAAAAAGACATTTTAATCTAATACATTTTTAAAAAGATTTACAGCATTTTTTATATTGGTTATATAAACCTCTGTATGTGCCTCATTTGAAAAAACACCACTTACTGTATAAAACATTTTCTCAATATTATCATCTTCAATAACTTTATTTAATACTAAACTATCAAAAATAGGCTTAATATATTTATTATCAATATCCCAACCTTTTATTTTATCAAAGATTTTTATATAAATAAAAACTTTTTCATCAAACATATTTTGATATGGTTTTGTTATTTCTGCAATATTTAATAATATGTTTTTATAAGCATGTGTTTTTAAATTTCTATATGTTGGCATTGGTTCAGGTATATAAATTTTTAGTATATTATCTATAACTTCAGCCTTGTACTCGTAACTAATATTTTTTATTTTATCTGTCTTATATTCTACTGTATTATTGTATAATTTAATTTCATTTAAAATATTATATCTTCTTTTTTCTAAATTTCTTAAAAAAGCCTCAATTTGAATATCATTTGCACTTTTTGCTCTTGTGATTTTTTCTATATCAGTTTCTAAATTTAATAATTCATCATATAACTTATCTGATAAAATCATAAAAAAAGTCCTTTCTTCTTATAAAGTAAGGGCAAATAAAGGACTATAAATTTATTCTTCAGCTAATTTATCATAAGCATCAAATATTTCTTTAGTTATTAAAGTTCTAACTTCTTGATTTAAAGGGTGGCATAAATCTTTATATGCTCTTTTTTCGCCTGGTAATCTACGAGCAGGCATTGCAACAAACCTTCCTGTTTTTTCATTTTCTAATATACGTATTCCTTTAACTGTAAAACAATTATTAATTACTATATTTGCATATCCAAGTAATGCACCTCTTTTATTAATTTTAAAAATTCTAACTTCTGTAATTTTAAATTCCATAAATAAATTCCTCCTATAAAATATACTAAAGGGCAAATAATAAAGAATTTATATATTTTTTATTTTCCTGTTTTAGGAAGTAGTATTTCGTGATTTTTTTCTGGTGTATGAACTATTGTAGTCCATTTGCTATCGGCTTCGGCAGTTACTCCATAATATATACCTACTGTTTTTGTGTGATTTGTAAAAGTATTTTCTTCTTGTAATGTGTCAAGAGACTTACAATTCATTGTTGGAGAGGTTACTTCTCTAAAACCTTTTTCTACTTTTCCGAAATCAAAACAAGTTTCTGTTATGTATTCATCTTCAGAAAGTTCGATAGTTGTAAAATCTAAATCATAATTTTCTTGTGTACTTAAATTATCTTTAAATAATATATAATCTTCTGTTTTATTCGTTTTATAATAAACAGAATATTTTAAATCTTGATTCCAAGTTCCTGTTGTCATTTTTTGAAGCCTTATATAATCTGTTGGTATGTAATCATACCATTTAAAATTGTCTAAGTATATGTTCGAGTTATTTGCTACATTTGAGAAAGTATAGTCTACGTCATCTCCTAGCTTAATTTCTGTTGTACCTTCTTTGTCTACATCGACTTCAATATCTGTTCCTTCATTTTCTATAATTTCAGGAACAACTTCACCATTAGTTTTGATCTCAAATTCAAATGTGTTAGGGTTTAATAAGTAATATACAGAACCAGTATCAAGTTCTTTTAAATAATATTTTCCTTTGTACAATTCTTTGCTAGTTGCTTTTCCGTTTTCATCAGTAATTAAAGTGTCTAGTAAATTGTCATTTTTATCATATAAGCCGAATTTTGCACCTGCTAATTTCTTATCTTTATCTTTTGAATCTACTTTTGTAATTTCAACAGTTCCTTTTATTCTTTCGTTTTCAAAGATAACATCTGTTATTTGATTTTCTTCTAATTTTATAGTTTGAGGCGTATCATTTAAAACGTAGTTTTCATCAGTTTTAACTTCTCTTAGTGTTAATTCAGAAAAATCTCTTACAGGGTATCTTTTTGTTAGTGCTTCTCCATTTTCATCTGTTATAATTTTTTCTAAAACATTTCCGTCTTTGTCTAGTACTTCAAATTCAACACCTTTTAGTTTAATTTCGTTGTTGTCTTCATCAATTTTGATTACTTTTATTTGAGCTTTCTTTAGTTCATTTTCAATAGTAGCTTGAGTTTCTTTATCCCAGATAACTTCTGTAGTTGTATCTTCTGCTAGGTTGTACCATTTATTTGTTTCTTTTTCTATCCATTTATAGTTTCCAGTTCTAAGGTTTTCTACGTGAATTTCTCCGTTTTCATCAGTAACATAAGTTCCGATTACTTTTCCAAATTCTTCAGAATATAGGTCAAAAGTAACACCTCCAAGAGCTATTTTATGGTTGTCTTTGTCTACTTTATATACAGTTAAATCTCCTTTTTTGTGTTCATTTGTAATTTCTTTTGTAGTAGTTTTATTAAATTCTACATTAACATCAAAAGACATATCATTTAATACATAATTATCATTTGTTGCGATTTCTTTTAAAATGTAGCTTCCTTGATATAAATTAGGAAAAGTTGCAATACCATTTTCGTTAGTTGTTGAGTTAGCTACTATTGTGCCATCTTCTTTGCTTAATTGGAAAGTAACACCAGCTATTGGTTCATTTGTATCTATATCAGTTTTTACAATTTTAATTTCTCCGGTATTTGTTTTTAAGTTTAAGTTAGTTTGTCCGGTTACGTCTCCAAACGGATCAAAAGTAAGCAGGTAGTCTTGAGTACCAGGTTTTGTTGTTTCTCCATAAAATACTGGGTATGTTTTTGCCTTTGCTTGGAAAGCTATTGTTACGTTAATATCACTATTTAAAGAAGATTTAGGTATTCTAACCTTAAAATGTTCACTTCCACTAAAAGTTGCTTGAACATTATTTGACATATTAGTGATTTGACTTCCTTCAGGTAATCCATTTGTTGCAGTAATAGTGTATTGTGAGGTTTCTACAGGACTATTAATTGAATATTCTTGATAATAATAATCTCCGTCTTCTATAAATTCTCCTACTTTATTAGCTGTAACATCTGTGTTGCTAGGTGTTTGAGTGCCATTTCTTCCAATATTAACAAGATTTATAATTGCGTTTTTTATAGCTTGTCCTCTACTATCTGCTCCATTATAAAATCTATTTACGTCTCTACCGTCTAGGACACTGTAAATTGCTTGTTTAGTTGCAACAAAAGCATCATATTGATTTTCTAACCCCATAGTTTGAGGTGTTTGATAAGGGTATCCATTAATAGCAACCCTCCATAATCTAACATCATTAATTACTTCATCTACATTAACAGTATATTCTCCGTTCTCTGCACCTGGTTTAGAAGCATCTAAACAATATGCAGGATATTGAACACCATTTTCTTCATAGTAAACGTAAGACGTAATTATATAAGACCAGGCATTTTGTTTAGTATCCCAAAATTGAAGGTGATAACCGACAATCACCTCCATATTTAATTAGAGCAGAACTTATTTCAGTTGCTGCAAATACTAAATTAAAGAAAAATGAAAATAAACTTAAAATTACTAGCAAAATTGCTACTATCTTTTTTGCACATTTTTTAATCATAAAATTTTCCTCCTATAATAAATTTGAAGGGCATAGAAGGAAAACACTATATTTTATAATATGTAACATTCGGTCATTACCAACTCACCATTTTTATAAAAATCTTCAGCGTAAATCTTAATAGTTCCAAATTTGTTTTTTATACTATTTATAACTCTGTTTTCTGCAAAAGTAAACTGGTTAGTTTGACCTTTTATTGAAGAGTCAACAACAATGTTATAGCCAAAATTTTTCATACTATCAGTTTCATTTGCCTGTATTACTTGTTTTATTTTATTTATCATAGTATCATTTCTTTTGTATTCCTCGACTGGCACTTGCTGTTGATTAGAAGTTGAAGGAACTTGCTGAGTAGTTGGTGTTTCTTCTTTTGTTGCTTCAGGAGTATTGGCTTTTGTTGATGCACTTGAAGCTACTTGTGTACTAGGTTTTGAAGACACTTCTTGTTTAGCATTAGTAGTTTTTTTAGTATTAGTTTTTGCTGTATTAGAGGTATTTTCTACATTTTCTATATTAGAACTTGTATTATTAGCAGTAGTGTTTGCTAATTTATTTTCTACAGTATTGGTATCTGCTATTAAATTCTCTACTATTTCATTTTCGTTGTTAGAAGATGTTATATTTTGTTCTTCTTCTTTATAGTTAGAAATTTTTACACTTTTACTTTTTAAAAATATTAACAATAAAGAAATAGCAATAATAGATATAATAACAACTATACTGATAATTATTTTTTTCTTAGTCATTTGACATCACCCTTTCATATTTTTTATTTATATTTAAGGGTAACATCTTTTATATAGTTTTTGCAATGGTCAAGTAAGAAAAATTTCAAATTACTTCTTTTGCTTGCACACAAAGTCTTTGACTAGGTTGGTTTTTTACACAAGTTACTAATGTTAAAATATTATTATCAGTATCCTCTAATAAAGTCCAGTCAGTAGCTTCTATTTGTACCATTTTGTTTACTTCATATTCTTTTGTGCCTAAGAAACTTGTATAAGTTATTTTATCTCCGTTTTGTAAAGTATATAAATTCTTCCAAATGCCTGCATAATTGTGTCCTGCAAGACATACATTTCCGTCTAGGTACGGAGTGTTTTCAAAATGCCCAATTCCCTTATCTAGTGTTGAAATGTTTGTTCCTTCGTATACTAAGCCTTGATAATTTATCTTTGGAATACTTATAACTCCAAAAACTGTTTCTCCGTTGATTTTTAATGTTAAATCTTCTTTTGTTACATTTCCATTATTAATATTTAATCTATCTTGAATTTTATCTTCTGTATAAAATTTAGTAGCAGTATCTATTTCACTTTTATTTATAAAGTATTTAACAATAAAAAATGTTGAAACTATTGCTATTATAATTAGTATAGTGATAGCAAATATTATAATGGACTTTTTTAGTTTTTTGTTCAAAATTTTACCTCCTTTCATTAAATTTTTGTAAAATAAAATAGACCTAGTTTGTATCTAGCTCTATAATATCTTCTATAAAGTTTGAAATTTTAGAAAATTGTGTTGGCTTTTCAATTTTTTGGCATATATCATCTAAGGTAAATGGGTCAAATACTATATCATATATTCCTAAAATTAAAGCGTCTTTTAGTTCTTTAACCTTTGAATTTTCTAAAATAAGAATAACTTGTATATTTTTTTTTCTTACTTTAAAAAGAAAATCTTTAAAATTAAATTTGTTAGGTTGTACTGTAATTATTAGTGTTTCAGCTTTTTCTTCTTGTAAAACATAATCAGGATAATATACAACTCTACTATTAGGAATTTTCTTGTTTAAATCTTTATCTAACTGTTCTTTTCCTGTAAAAATAAGTACCATTTTTAATCACCTCCTTCAAAATATGTCATTGGATCAACAAAATTACCGTTTATTCTAACTTCAAAATGTGCGTGAGGTCCAGTAGAATATCCTGTTGAGCCTACTTTTAGTACAGCTTGTCCTTGTTTTACAGTTTGATTAGTCTTTACCAAAATTTCAGAACCGGTGAGCATATAAAGTTACTATTCCATTTCCGGTGGTCTATCATTACCATATTGCCATAAGCAGTATTATAACTTGCTTTCATAACTGTACCGTCTGCCATTGCAACAAAGTTTGCTCCAACAGGGGCACTAATATCAGTACCGCTATGTAATTTATATGCTCCGAGTTATAGGATGTACTCTCATACCAAATTTCGATGTAACCTTTGTGTGTCCTGGTATTGGCCACGTAAACATACCGTTTTGGAACTAATTTTTCACCGTCTGTTATAATTGTTGCATTGGAAGTTGTACCTTGTAACCAAGCTGTATTTTCTTCACCCTCATAGTAGCCGTTTGCTGCTTCAATTACTACCTGTACATCATATTCTAAATCATTTTTATCTACTTTTAATTCATTTTTTAAGTATTTTTTTAATCTTTCGTACTTTTCGCCTATAAGTTCTTCACTTACAAATGCTTTTCCTGTTTTTTTCATATCTCCATTTTCTGTTGTTTTTTCTTCATAGTTGTATTTATAATGACCAATAATTGTATAACTTTCAACTAATATATAACCTGTTTTTTCCTCTGTTTTCGTGGTTTCATTTCCTTCATCATCTTTTGTTTTTGTTTCAATTTTTATAGTTGTTTTTTCGTATTTAAAAGTACTTTCAAAATGTTTTGAAACTTTTTCTAATAAATTTTTATTAATTTTTGTATTATTAGCCATATTATGAAACGCCATAATAGCATAAAGGTGAGACCACTCTATTTGCTTATCAGTTTCTCTACTATCAATATCAAGTAAGTATTCTGTTTTTTCATCTCCTATGTAATTATTACAAGTGTTTAGATATTCAGCTTTTTCTATGCAAAGTTGTTTTATTTTAGCTGTAGCTTCAGGCATAGAACTATCTGGAGCCTGGACTTCTTGGATAAAAATAGCATCAATTAAAGTACATATAGTAAAGAAAATTAGAACTACAATAATAATAAAAGGTAGAAAAGGTTTAATTACTGCAAAAACTAATTTTTTTATTTGCTTTTTTGTTTTATTTTTAGCTTTTTCTTTAAGAGACATCTTCATCACCTGAATTCTGTTCTAATTCTTTACTATTCGTAATTTTATTTATATATTCTGTTTGTTGAATATTAGTGTTTATATTTTTTGTATTTTTATTTGTATTCCAATTACCTTCTGCCATTTTTGAACCTATTGAAAGATAGCCTTTTGTTGCCTTTACTCCTGTTTTTATAACATTTCCTGTTATATTTTTCTTAGAATTGCTATTTCCTGTAGAAATATTTTTACTGTTTTCATTATTTGACTTAGGAAGTGATACCTCTTTATTTCTAATAGGGTTTATATTTCTGGTATAATCATTTTTTTGTGATGTAGGGTTTATTATATTTTTTGCTCTACTTACAATTCCACTAAAGCCACTACCGGATGAATTTCCAGAGTTAGTATTTTGATTATTAGAAGTTTTAGGTGTGTTAAATTGCTCTTTTATAGTTCCTAAACTATATCCAATAGCTGCACCCATACCTAAACCTCTATTTGTCATCATTTCAGTATCAATTCCGGCGATACGGCTTGTTAAATCTTGCAAACAATTTTGCAAAGCATCTGCTAAAGGCAAAATCATCATTGCCCATATTAAACTAACTGCCCAACCTCCACCGAGAAGGAAGAAAAGCAAGATAAATTAAAAATAAAAAGCAATAAATAGCTTGCATAAATATATTCATAATTATTTGTCCTGCCCAGATCATAGCAGCTGTAACATTTCTATTAATTATCCAAAGCCCTGCGGCAATAGGTGTAAATATAGTAAATATTATTATTGTAAATTGCCTAATTATAAATTTAATATTTAGTTTTACAAAAAGATATATAAACATTGCAATTACTAAAGCTGTTGTAATTGCATTTCCAGTTTTAATGGAAGTTAGCATACTATCTCCGAAGTTTTGCATCTAATGTACCAGAATTTGCAGCAGTAACAAGTAAATTTACGATACTATTATTTAAGAATAGCAAAAATCTGATAAATAGGGGAGCAAGTGCTATTGCAATACCTCCAAAGCAAAGCCTCATAAGATTATCTTTTGCTTCATTTCTTTTACTACTATTCATACCTGCTGTCATTATTCGATAAGATAATATAAAAACAGCAATTAGAATAAGTAAGCCAGATATTATAGCAAAAACTTTATACCAGTTCATTGTTTTATTCCATAAATCTTGAGTAAAAGGGGATAGGCTATCATTATTTTGGTTCTTATTAAAGATTAATTCATCATAGTCTTTAAAGCCAACATTAAGTTCCTTTCCTGTTGCAAAATCAAAGATTGTCTGGGCGATTCCACCAATACACTCTGCTATAATTTTTTCAAACAAAGAGCCTTCCTCTGATTTTATTCGCTCATTAAAGTCTACTTTTGTTTCTTCTTCGTTATCTTCAGCAAAAGATAAAGGGGATAATAAAAAAAGAATTGTAAGAATAATTACAAAACTTTTTATAACTTTATTCATTTAAGCCCTCCTTTAAAAGGCAATAAATTATTTTAAGGACACATTATTTCTAAGTAAATACAAATTGTCTTTCATAGCCAATAACTTCAAATTTTATTGCAGTAACATTGTTATTAATATTCATAACACACTCACCAGGTTTTGCTGTAGTTAAAAATTGTTTTGTACCGTCCGCTAAACGAAAGAAATTAACTACTTCATCTACATTACCACTATTTTGCTTAAATATAAATTTAGTAGGGCAGATATTTATAATTGCCTTTCCTTGTTCGTTTCCGGATAAATTCATCAATAAATTGTGAACCGTATGTATAAAGCAGTATGATATTTTCTACCTCGACGACCTACATCTGCTAAAAAGTTTGCAGCTTCTTTATATTTTAAGAAATACCAACCCTCATCACAATTTATAATTTTGTTTTTATCTTTATTTTTTAGTACAAATTTCTGCCAAGCCCAATTTAAAACTACAACAGAAGAATAAAGTTTAGTAAATTCATCTTTTATATCGCTTAAATCAAAACAAATAATATCTGTATTTGCATCAATAGAACTTTCACAGTCAAAAAAACCCATAGAATTACCTTTTAAAAATAATATTAGTAATTCTGCGAGTTCGGAACATTTATCTCTTTCTTCTAATTTTTTCTGAAAATCACTCAGTGTAGGCATCTTCTTTTTAACTTTACCTACTACATATTTATTATTTGCAATTTTACCGTTATTTTCTTGATATAGTGAATTTACATCTTCTGTAATACCTTTATCTTTGTATATTTCATTAACTACTATTTCTATTTCAGTCATTTCATTTGAATTTAATGTTCTAAACATATAATTTCTTGTAATTGTTGAAAGTAAAGCTCTTATATCGGATATTTTTTCTTTAATATTTAAAAACTCATATTTACCATTAAAATCAGGTTCTAATTCAAATGGGTTTATTCCGGCTTGGCTTTCCTTGTGATATTTTTATAACTTTTCCGCCTAATCTTTGGCATAATTTAGAATATTCACCTTCAACATCTATATAAAATGAATTACAATTATATGTTAATATAGTTCTAGCAGTAAGTGTTTTCATTGCTACACTTTTTCCGACTTCCTGGTATTCCGCAAATAAAAACAGAAGGGTTCGGAAGTTCTGGAGGACCTATAAAACCATTAAAATACACAGGAGCATTTGTTGATAAATTTCTTCCTAAAAAAGCCCCTTCACTATGTGATAAGTTGGGGTTAGAAATAGGAAAAAGGGTTGATATTCCACCTGCTACCATATTTCTTTCATAGTTGTTTATAGGAACTTCGCCTAAAGGCAAAACAGTTTTGAAAGCCTCTAATTGCCTAAAATTTAATGTTCTTATCATTGCATTTTTCTTATTTAATTCTGATTCTAATATTTTTGTTTTCTCATTTAGTTCTATTAAGTTTTCAGCATTTAAAGTAATAAATATGCTTGCAAAAAATAATTTATCTTGATTAGTCTGGACTAGCATTCTTAAATCTTCTAAGTCCATAATTTCTTTTTCTAATGCTGGTAAATGCAAAATGTTTCCTTGTTTAGAATATGTGGTATATTCACTTTGTGCTTGTACCAATTTTTTAGTTAATTGAGTAATAACACTTCCACTAGGTACTGGTTCAACTTTTGTGGAGATAGTTATATTTCCAATATTGAAAAGTTCATCAAGCCAACCTATCCAAGTATCAGTAGGGAAGATAGTCATTACAAAAATTCTTGAATATTTATCATATCCAAGATATAAATAATCTTTTCTTTCTTCTAATACTTCTGGAATTAGTACATCTGTTATATCAGGGATATTTTTAAATATGTTTTTTTCTTCTTTTATTTCTTGTTTTTTTCTCTTTCTTTCTTTTCTTGCTAACATATAAATTTTCACCTCCTCCTTGTAAGAAATTATCTATTTTCAAAGTTGAATTTTTATTTAATTCACGATAAATCAAATTATATAATTCATTTTGAGATAATATATTGCAAGTGATTTTCGCCCTTAGTAAATTATTTTTTAGTAAAAGATATTTTCTATCTAATTCATTTTTAGCGTTTTTATAAAGTCCGTCATAAGAGATAACCACATAATTCTTTATAATAGAAATCATATTGCTTTCCATTAAACTATTTAGATATAATATTATATTATTTTGATATTCTCTAATAAGTTCATTGTTAAATTTATTACTCTTGATTTTCTTAATTACATTAGAAGTATCAATATATTCAGTAGTAGAAAAGAATTGAATTGCAGAGTCTATTGATAAAGCGGTTTGAATTAGTACATCTTCAACACTTTCTTGTTCACTGTATGAAAGCATATTGTAATCAATGCTTCCTAAACTTGCAACAATAGAATATCTATTTCCTAAACAAATAATATTATCTTTTATTTTTATTTGTAATATATTTGATAATTTTTTCTTATCTTTTTTTGTGTTTTCTTTCTTTTTTGTTGTTTTATTATTTAGAGCTATGATATTTCTTTTATCTTTTCTTTTAACATATATATAAGTTCCAATTATGAACAATACACTTAAAATCAGAAATATAATCATTATTATCATTTGCTACACCTCTCATATAAATAGATTTTTTTACGAAAAGCATATTTAAAAACATAAAAAAACAACTTATCAAAATATTGCTCATTTACTTTTAAAAATGCACAAAGTATAAAAAATATTGATATAGTACTAATAATAATTATTTTTATAGCAAGAGGTAGGGGAGTGGCTAAGATAGATAAACTTGATGCAGATAACATTAAATAAATCACTTGCCTTAAACTTAAATATCCACCAAATATTTTTTCTTCTCTTTTTAAGTCAAAAGGTACTTTAAATATTCTCATATCATAAATCACCTAACTTCCTAATAAACTTCCACTATTGTTAGTAGCAATATTTACAATTATTCCAGCTATAATTAAACTTGCACCTAAAACAACTCCACCACCACAGATCCAAGCAAGAGAACCAATACTTTCAGAACGTTTTTGAGGGTTATTTGAATTAGCTATCATTTTAATTGCAGCAACCACTACACTTGCAAAAATTAAAACACCACCGTAAAGGCATAGCAATAGAAGTAATAACTCTTTTTATATTATCTGTTGCTTGCGTTACCTCTGCTGTTCCTATTCCACTATTACCAGTTTCAGCAGCAAATGCCATATTTGCTTTAATTACAAATAAAGTAATAGTTGTTCCTATTACAGATAATTTATTTAAAAATTTCTTTTTACTTAAATTCATATTTTCATCATCTCCTACTAAAATATTAGAGCTTATTTAATAGAACACAGTTTATATCATACTTTTAAAACGTACATACAAAATAGGAATTAAAAGTATAAAAAAAATACCAATCATTAAAAATGGTACTGTTTTTAGAAATTTTAATTTTAGTGTTTGTGATTTTATAAGGCATCCTACTATAAGTAATAATAGTGAAATTACTAATAATACCACTAATAATACAAGTAGTGAAACAAATGCAATATAAAAAAATGAAGATATTATATTGTTAAAATTATTTATATAATCTTCAAACATTAAAATCACCTCTTATGATGTACTTTTACTATATTTATTGATAATAGCCATTTTATAATAGTTTAAGAAATCAATAGGCTTATGCTCTTTTGAAATAATATAAATATTAATTAATTCATTTCTATTTATTTTTAATAATATATATTTAAAATCAGTATTATATATAGAATATAAGGTATAAATTATTTCTTTTATCATATTTATTTTATCTTTCTTCATAATTGATAAAATATCTTTTGTATAATTAAATTCTAAATTATTTAAAATATTATAAAATGCACCTGAAATTTTATCACTATTATTTATTATTAATAAAAATAAATCATCTATATTAATATTTATATTATTATCCTGTACTTTTTTGTATATAGGGTATTTACTTTTTAATACATAGGGGTATGTATCTTTTTGTACATAGGGTGTATCACAAATATAAATTCTTCTTTCTTTAATTTCTTTTTTTTCATCTTTTATTAGTTCGATATTTACATATCCTAATTTTTCTAAATGACTTATCCATTGTGATACTGTATGAATTGTTACTCTATATAGGTTAGCAAAATATCTATTAGTTGCATAACAAAAGCCTTTTGAATTAGCAAGGGCTGTAATTTCTCCATAAAGTAATTTTTCATTAGGTTTTAGATTTTCATTATATCTAACCGTAGCCGGTATGATTGCATAATAATTATTTTTAATTTCTTCATTCACGATTAACCTCCTTTTCAATTATTTTATCTTCTTTTGCTCCTGATAAAATTAGAGCATATAAAAAGAGGCTTATATTAGCCCCAATAAATAAACCAACAAAAAATTGTATCATAAAATCATCTCCAATTATTAAAAATAAAAGAGATTTTGTAAGGAAAGTCCCCACGAAATCCCCAAAAACACAAACTAAAATGTTTTTATATAAACTTAATTAAATCTCTTTAAACTATTTTAAACTTTTTTTCATTATTTGAAAAACTTGCAAAAGTCTGCTATTATAGTAATATCAAGTTGTTTATAACAATAAAATCAATAAAAGACTGTTGACTTGTAATGCGAGGGTCATCCGTTCGAATCGGATAAGTGGCTCCAAAAGGTCATTAGTCTTGCAGAGGGCTTGATTATTGGCTTTTTTTAATGCCCAAAAATTAATTTTTAGGGCTATTTTTTTCTGGTATAGGAAAAATCGCAGATTTTCCTATACCAGAGCAAAACAAAAAAAGGCGTAAAAAACAAGCCTTTTAAAAAGGAAAAATTTTACAGATATAATTAGTTACCATCGTAAGTGTATTCAATACCAGTATACCCGATGAAGTATACGGGTTTCATTAAGCCACCACACTTTTCACAATTAAACATAGGAGGATAAATTGGATCACCAGGATCCATCATGTCCATTTGTAATACAATTTTAGTAGGAATTTTTTCGTGACATTTACAATTAGTACAAATAAATTCAGTATATGTTGGACGTTTAATTTTCAAGATAATCACCTCAGCTACTATTATATGATTTTTGAACGAGATAGTCAAAGTGAAAAGTGTGACCACAAGAACATACAAGAGGGTCAGCATTAAAATATAACTGAATGCGACATCTCCAATTTTGAAGTTTACATCTAACTTTATATACATGTGGCTTAAGCATATATATAAATTTATCAGAGAATTTATGTTTTTTAGCATAAAGACCGTAATACCTAACAACATTGAAATACTTATCATAAATGTGAATAATAAGTCTTTTGATAAATTCATAGACGTGAATTTTTTCGATAATACGTTTATTATCCTCATGCCTGTCATACTAAAAAGAAACAAATTCACCATCATAATCAAGGATACGAGATTGAGCCATGGCAGGTTTACCAGCATAACGAATAACGTATTTGATAGTTGATTTAATATTACGAGCTTTAACTTTAGGGCCGTGAACATAAAAACCATTAGAAGAAGTTTTATAGATATGATCTTTTAAAGGTTTAAATTTCTTTTTACCAAAATGTTTTTCAAGAAGAGAGAGCAAAGTAGTTTGGAAGCGATTACGAAGCATTTTAAAAGGAAAAAAATCAAATTTTTCCCAAGGAGTGAAATTACCAGCAGCACCTTCAGTAATAAGGACGTGAATATGAGGATGCCATTTAAGGTCACGCCCAAAAGTATGAAGAGTAGAAATAAAACCAGGAGTGAAATTTTCTTTATGATTACGTTCATAAAACCAAGAAAGAATTGTAGATGAAACAGCATCAAAAAGAAGATTAAGCAGAGACCTATTTTCTTGAAAAAGAGGCCACAAAGCATGATGAATAGTAAAAGTAATATGCCTATGAGGGCAGTTAATAGATTTTCTGGCAATAGTATCAGCACTGTCTAAAGTATATTTAGTACCGCAAGAACAACAGAAACGAGATTTACAGGTAAAAGGGACGTATAAATAATTATGGCAATGGTCACAAGTATAAACAGCATAACCATTAGAAAGAGAAGCACATCCCATCATTTTTTCTACTTCTTCATGAACAACAGGTCTAATGTTAAGATTAGGGTTGTCTTCTAAAAAAGAATACCAATGGTCATTAAAAATGTCTTTAATTTTAAACCTAGACTTACAATTATCAGGTTTGTAAGTATGTTTATTTACTTCTTCTAAATATTCTAAAAATTCCATATAAGAATTATAACATTTAGAGAAGAAAAATAAAAGGCACTAACGTAAATTAGTGCCAAGTGTGAAAATTTTAATTTTCACTTTTCTTGTCCTTTTTCATTTTCGTGCATAATTATAAAAAAAGTATAATATAATGAAAAAAGATAAAGCTAAGTTATGTACTAAAACAAAGTCCTTAATAAAATTAACAAAAATGTAATTATGAAAGAATTTTTAAAAAAAGTATAATAAGCAAAGTAAATATAATTAGTAATCTACTATTAGAACATAGAAAAAATTTTTTTTCAAAGAAGAAGTTTGTAGGATATATATAGTTGAACTTTATAGAATGGAAAAGAAAATTAGTATTGTAAAAGATCTTGAATTAATAACATTCTGTGAAGTTTTAGATATTAATTATAATACTGAAACTAAACCAATAATTTAAAAAGAAAACGATTTTGCTATTTTTTTGATTCTATAGTAAATTAAAAGGTTTTATTATTAATATAAAGAAGTAAAGAGTTTTATTATGGGAACTTATTAAATTACAGCATCTCAACATTATGTTGACAAGATGCGCTAATAATGCTATAATTTAAGCATTACTTATTTAATTAGGTTTTATTAGTATAAAATATTTTTTATGCTAATACACACTTGTAAGTAAAAAGGCAAGGTCAGTTTATTACTGTTTAGGAGGTTTATTATGAAAAAAGTTGAAATTGTGCAAACTGGAATGGGAAAAACTATTGGACAAGATTATGCTATTTCAACAGATAACCTTGCAGTAGTATTGGATGGATGTGGTTCTGGTGAACATTCAGAAATTGGAGCACGCAGGATGGGTGAAACACTTCGGAAGAAGTCAAAGAGAATCAATGAAGGAAACTTTGAGAATATAGCTTACACATCATTTTATGAAATTGTTATGGAAGATGATAGTGAAGAAAGGATTATTGCAGAATTGCAATTTACTTTAATAGCTTGTTTGGAAACTCCAAAAGATTTTATTGTATATTCTGCAGGTGATGGTTTTATTATTACCGTAGACAAATCAAATGTAGTTAATTACATTCAGTTAGACAATGATGTTAATGTAGCCAATGGTGAAGCACCAAAGTATTTGGCATACAACTATATTCCAAATAGGCAAAGGTATAGTACAAAAGTAACATTTTGCAAAAAGTATTTTTCTAAAGAGCAATACAAATTTGTATATGTTGCTAGCGATGGATTGCGTTTTGTACTTGGAGATAAGTTTCCTTCTAAGGATAAGGAATTGTTTAAAACAGCTTTGGTAGATAGAAATCCAAGTGAAATTAAAACAATTCTTAGTAGGAACCGAACATTAATATTAGATGACATCTCAATTGCCTCTTAATTTACTTCAAACACATAGCACTTTATATATGGTGCTATGTGTTTTTTTTAGAATTTAAATACACTCAGATTAATCAACAAAAGGTTACATAATAATTGACGAAAATGGAGATAAATGGTATAATATTATTGCGTAATGTAGCTAAATGGAGGAAAAAATATGAAAGAATTTTTTTCAAGAATTAAAAATGGGGTTAAAAATGTTTGGAATAATATAAAGAAAACATTTAATAATATAAAAAATAGATTTATTAATATTTTTTTTAGGAGAAAAAACAAAGAAAATAATATAATAAGTCAAGAAACAGGTTTGTCTGAAAATACTCAAGAATTACCAAGTCAAACACAAACTTTAAATAATGATTTTCGTGAAAATACTAGAGTAAGAACAAGTGCTGTTAATTTTCAAACACCAAAAACTTCAATAAGAACAAATGGAAATGAAACTATAATGATACCTATACGAAATAAAGGAAATACAGCAAGTAAAAATACAACAACAACTGATAAAGATAAAATAATAACTCCAGGTATTCCAAAAAATGAAAGCACAACTATTATTGGAGGAATAAATCCTATAATACCTGCTATTCCTAAAGTGGATAATATATCTAATAATATAATAAATCCGAGTACAAAAAATCAAGTTTCAAAACAAATAAACACTAATTATCATGAAGAAAAAATTTATAGTATTGATATAGATGAAGAAAAAGGGATAGTAGAATTTATAACGGTAAGTGGAAAAAAATATCAACGAAATATTGAAGAGATTATTAACGAAAGAAAAAATATGTATGCAAAGTTTGAAATAAATAAAAAATGTAGAGATTTTACTAAAAATAAAATACAAGCTATAAGGTTGAAAAGAAAACTTAATCCAGTTATAATTTCTGCTTTATATAATGATGAAGAAATGAATAAATATATAAATTGTGTAAATGGTGTTGAAAGTTTATGGTTTACTTTAAAGCATAATCTTATTAATTCAAAACTAAAAGGCAAAAATGCAAGATTAATGAAAAGAGTGGGAAAAACTGAAGAAAAAATAGGTGGCAAAGTATACAGAAAAAAAGGTTTAATAGAAAAAATATTAGATAAAATAAGAAGAAAAGATAAAGCTAATATACTAAGTAAAGAAATAGAACAATTTGAAGAAAATAGCGAAGAAGTTGGAAATAATATAGAAGAAAACATTCAAGAAAAAAATGGGGAGGATGAAATGAAAAGAAAAGACGACTATGATTTTAACAGAAGGTATATGTTTTATGCCAAGTTAGCAAAGAGATTATTTAATTTAAAACCATTAAAAACAATATCAGAAATAGAGAACAGTGCTCTTGATAGAGCGTTGTTTGAATTAACATCAAATGATCCCTTTGTAAGGGCAATTGCAACATTGAATATTGGAAAAAAATTGACTAAAATTAATTCTATTGAAGCATTTAGATATTTAAATGATGCAGAAAAACAACTTAGTAATAAAAGTTTATTAGAAAATTCAGATAAGTGTATTGATTATTTAGAGAATACATTACTTAGTTTAAGAAATTTATATTTAAGGCATAATGATTATTCGAGTGCAGAAATTGTTAATAACAAATATATGAAAATATTGGAGAATGAAAGAATAGAAAGAATAAACCCATTAATCTTACAAGCTAGAAAGAATGGAAATGTTTTAGAAGAATTAGAGTGCAAGATGAAATACAGAAGAAAAGTTGTTGATGGACAAAAAGGAGAACTCTATATTTTAACTATGACAAAAAAATTTTTTGATGCTGAAGAATTATATAGACAAATGTTAGATGATTCTGGAATTATATTAACTCCAGAAGAATATGAATTTAGTAAAAAAAGTAATTTTATAAAAGATGGTAAATATGTAAAAATTAGTAATGGTAAAGTAATAACATATTCTATTATTGGTGATGAATCTTTATTAGCAAGGAAAAAACAAATATTAGAAGAAAAAAGAAAACAACCAATTCCTAATAATCCAAATTATCAATCTAGCGTAAAAAAAGGCAAAAGAGTTATTTCTAGTCCAAAACCAGTAAATCAAAGATCTGCTAAAAGGCAGAGCATTGACAGTAAAAAATTTTTTGGACCAATAACAAGTGTTATATTGGATATTTTTAGAAATGGAAGAGAAATCGAACGAAAAAAAGAAAAGGGAAAAGGAGAAAGACCAGTACCTCCAACAATAATAATACAATCAGGAGAGCAAAACGGAAAAGAAAGAAAAACAACTGAGAAACAAGCAGGAGTTAAAGTAGAAGAAAAAACGGCAGAAGAACAAGCGAGAATTGAAGCAGAAGGAAAAGCTGCAGAAGAACAAGCAAAGAAAAAAGCGCAGCAAGATGAAGTTAAAAAAAGATATAGTAGTTATTGTGTTTTATCAAAAGGACTAATTGGTGGTAAAGCTAAAAAAACTATTGAAGAAATAAATAGAAGTGTTATACATAGAGATATATATGATATGACATCAGATGATGAACTTGTTAAAGGAATGGCTACATATAGAACAGGACATAGATTAGCAACTATTCCTGGTAAGAAAAAAGAATCAGAAAGGTTGTTAAAATCAGCAATATCAATTTTAAGCAAAGATGAAGTATTATCAAGAAAAGATGATGTTATTTGTTCACTTGAAGATACTATTTTAGATTTAGGTGAATTATATGTAGAAAGTGGAGAATTTAGTAAAGCAGAGAAAGTATTTTTAGATTATATGAACACCGTAAAAAGAGAGAAATTAGAAAGATATGATCCAAAAATAAAAGAAGCTAGAGCAAAAGGAAATACTATTGATGAAATGGATTGTTGGATGGAATATAGGGCTAAGTTAACCACAGGAAGAAAAGCAATGGTAAGATTGCTTTCTAAATCTGGAGATAAAAAAAGTGCAGAAGAACTATATAGAAAATTATTAGAAGATTGCAAAATTTCTTTAACAGATGAAGAATATCAATTAAGTATATCTTCAAATTGTGTAGAGGATGGAACATATATGAGAATATCACAAGGAAAAACATATGTAGAACCTATATTAGGTAATGAGACACTTCTATTGAGAAAAAAAATGATGGGAGAAAAGGCTTTATCTGAAAGATAATGAAACAAATTCACTTATATTTTTTGTATAAGTGAATTTATATGGAAATAATCTTCCGGCTATGCCGGTAGTAAAGCAGGCTTTAGCTATGTAGTAGACAAAACTCCCTTCAT
>CALXFB010000026.1 GCA_944387475.1 uncultured Clostridia bacterium | reverse complement strand
CAATCACCCTGCGATGTAACACCACTTTGGAGCAATCTATTGAACAAAGGTAGGAGATTAAACTCTTAATCACTTGCACTACCGGGTAGTTACAAGCCCATTACCTTTAGGTGATGGGTAGTTGACCTAAAAAACTCCTTGTATAAAATATAACTTAAATTAAATACTTAAATTTTTTTCGTTTAAATTAATTTTCAATTTTTGTTTCTTTTTAATTATATTTGCAAAAATCAAAATGCTAAGTCCAAAAAACAAAACTATAAATAAAACTAAATATTTATAAATATTACTTTCAAAAAATTGTGTAACTGCTAAGTTTTTAGGAAGCAATGCTATTGCAAAAATTAATAAACAAAAAATAATTACTAAAGGTTTTGTATTAGAAATAGCAGTTAATTTTTGAAATATATTTACTGAGAATTTACAAACAATACTCATATAACATGCAAAAATTAAAATCCAGATAAGTAAAAATAAAGATTCTAATCTTTGGAAAAATGAGCCGAATTCAATATACCTAGTAGCAGTATAAAGAGGAGAAATTTCATGTACATTTGTAAAAAATGTAAAAATAAATAAAAGTGTAGCTACTGTAAATATCAAATATAGAGCAGTTGCTAAAATAGATATTAAAGCAATTTTTTTGAATTTGTTATTATTTTTAAGTAGAGGTGGTAAAAAGTAAAGATATGCAATACCACCAAAAGAACCTAAATTTGTTAGTCCCAAAATAAATGTATTATATATGCCTTCTCCAAAAATAGGGAAAATTCTTTCTGGTACAAATCTTCCTATATTTGTGAAAAATAAAAATAAAACAGAGACTAATGCAATAGGTAAAATAATTACATTTGTTTTAATACTTGCTGAAAAATTCAAACTATTTACTATCATAACAGCTATCACAAATAGAGCAATAATAAATGTAATATCAGTCATTGGAAAATATAAAATTTGTATACTTTCACAAAAATTTCTAAGTATAAGGCTACTACTTATTATAAAATAAGAAATAAATATTAAACCTACAATGTTTTTTAGCATTTTTCCTCCAAGAGTTTCAGAAATGTCTATAATATCCATTGATGGAAAGTTTTTAAGTAATTTATATACAAAATAAGAGATAAAAAATGCAATAATACTTACATAAATTAAATTTAATATACTAGCTGATTTATAACTACTTAAAATATCAGTTGGCATAGATAAAACAGTATGTGCTACTATAATTGTTAAAATTAGCATAATTGCTTCTACTTGACCAATTTTTGTCATGAAATCACTCCTTTATTTTCTTTGTGGTTTATTATTATATTTCCATTTCATAGAAATATTTTCTTGAGCAGCATCTTTCTTAGTTGCCATGTAAGAAGCTCTATATTCACGCTTCCAGATAGGTGGCAAAAAATATCCGTTCCCGTTTTTTATAGAAACAGGAGCAAATGGAGAGGTAAAAGAAACTCCAAAAGATTGCAGGCTACATAGTATTGAAATATAAACAAAAAGACCAATTCCTATTCCTAAAAATCCAGACATAAAACCAAGTAAGATGAAAAGAAATCTAAAATACCTTAAATGAAAGCCAAAGGAAAAATCAGGAATAGCAAAAGAAGCAATACCAGTAATTGCAACTATAATGATAAGAATTGGACTTACAATTCCAGCACTTACAGCAGCTTGACCTAATACTAAAGCACCAACAATACCAATAGTTGGTCCGATAGGAGAAGGAACTCTTAATCCTGCTTCACGAATTAGCTCAAAAGAAATTTCCATAATTAAGATTTCTACTATAATAGGAAAAGGAACACTTGCTCTTGAAGCTAGTATTGAGTAAAGAAGGCTAGTTGGAAGTATTTCTTGGTGAAAACTAGTAATTGCAACATAAAGCCCAGGAAGTAAAAGAGTAATAAAACTAGCTAAAATTCTTAAAAATCTTAAGAAATTTCCAAAATTAACTTTTAGATTACTATCTTCAGAAGATGTAAGAAAATCAGCCAAGACAGCAGGCATAATAATTCCATAAGGAGTCCCGTTTACTATTACAACAACTCTACCACTTAGCAAATATTTTGTAGCTTTATCAGGCCTTTCAGTAGATAAAACCTCAGGAATTCCTAGAATATTAGAATCTACAATTAATTGTTCAAGTTCACCAGCAGAAAGCAGAGAGTCAACTTCTAAATTATTTAATCTATATTTAACCTCATTTACTAAATCTTCATTTGTAATATTTTTCATATAACACACAGCACATTTAGTTTTTGTGATTTTACCAACAGAAATATTTTCTATAATTAGATTTTCATTATTAATAATTCTTCTAATTAAAGAAGTATTTGTACGAATATTCTCGACAAAAGCTTCATGGGGACCTTTTATAATAATTTCATTATTGGGTTTATCAACACTTCTTTGTTTAAAACCTTTAAGTTCTATATCAAAAGCAACAGCAATTGTATCAACAAATAAAGCACAATTTCCTGAATTTATACCATCTAAAACCTCTGAAAAAGTATTTGCTTGTTTTACTGAGTTTTGAGGCATTAATGAATTAATTAAATAGTTTGCTAAATCAAATTTTTTAACCTTTCTTACAGTAATATTATTAGTTATTGCCTCAGAAACTACTTTGTTTTGAGGCCCGTCAAATAAATTATTTCTATTTCTTATAATTAAAGGTTTTAAAATAAAATCATCCATTATTTTAGAATCTATCATACCATCAATATAAATAATAAATGCA
Organism: uncultured Clostridia bacterium; assembly: GCA_944387475.1. GTDB lineage: Bacteria > Bacillota > Clostridia > TANB77 > CAG-508 > CAG-269. Next base: position 23,462 of record CALXFB010000026.1, on the reverse strand, counting down.
TTATATTGTCTACCACGAGCATTTAAAGTAAATTCACGAAGGACAATATCACTATTTATCAAAGTATTATATTTTACTTGCATATATTCTTTATTAATACTTACACTTTGGAAAATTTTATCTTCAGATTTTTTATTATTTTCATTAATATCTTTTTTTTCTAAATTATCTTTTTCTATATTAGAACTATCAGGAAGAGTAAAATTATAATCTAAAGGTGGAGTGTAAGAAAATAATTTATTTAATATATTTTTAAAATTCATAATTTTCTCCTAAAATTTTGTTAAATATTACAAATAATAATAAACATACTATTTTTAAGTATTTTTTTTAGTATAACTAAAAAAGTAGAAAAATATACTAGTTTTAAAAACAAAAAAATGATATAATAAAAAAGAAAAAATCTATTAGGAGAAAAGTATGAAAAGTAAAATAGCAAGTTTTATAATATCATTTGTTATGATATTAATAATTGGAGTACTTACACTATTTGGTTTCTTATTATATCAAGAAATCATAAAGCAAGCAGATGAACCAATAGTAGAGGATTTTATTGGGAGATATGATGTAGAAAAAGAAGACACAGTAGACACTAAAACAATAGAAACTCCAAAAGTAATTGAAAGTAACCCGTTTAAGGAAATAGGAAATTCTAAAAATCCTAATATTGTAGATTATAGTAATGTTAATGTTGATAAATATTTTTATAACCAATTAGAAGAACCTTCTAAAACCATATATAAGGCATTAGAAAGCAATAAAGAAAATATGAAAAGTGGTACATATAAAATAGAATTAGGAGAAAATTTTTCTGATATTTTAGAAAAGGAAAATGGACAAGAAGAACTAGGTAATTATTATCAGTCAGCAATAGAAGCATATATCTATGATAATCCAGAGGTTTTTTACTTAAATCCTAGTAAAATGTATTTAAATATTGAAACAATAACTGAATTTGCTAGTGTTTCATATAATGTTTTTATAAATTCTGGAAATGAAGCAAATTACTTAGCAGATGGATTTACAAATGAAGAAGAAGTAAGAGATGCAATAAATAAAGTTGAGGAAGTTAAAAATTATATATTTTCACAAAGAAGAGAAAATGATTATGAAAATATAAAAATGTTACATGATTATTTAGTAGATAATATAGAATATGATACTACAATTTCAAGAAACAATATTTATGATGTTTATGGAGCTTTGGTAAATCGTGTTTCTGTTTGTGAAGGATATGCGAGGTCTTTTAAATATATTTTAGATGAAATGGGAATTCCTTGTGTATTAGTAATTGGGACAGGAACTAATTCACAAGGAGAAACTGAAAGGCATGCATGGAATTACGTAGAACTTGAAGGAGATTGGTATGCAGTTGACTGTACATGGGATGACCCAATTATTATTGGAGGAGGAGGTCAGACCCTAGAGTCAAGATATAAATATTTCTTAAAAGGAGCAAATGAGTTTAATTCTGACCACACAGCTAGTGGATATTTTACACCAGATGGAAAAGAATTTTCATACCCAGCTTTAAGTAGAAATTCATATTAAAAGTTTAAAAATGCCTTTAATGGCATTTTTAATATGGGAAAGGGAAAAATCAATTATTGACAATTAAATAATTAGGATATAAAGTTTAGATATAAAATAAAAGGAAACCAAGGAGGTATGAAAAATGGTTAAAAAACTAAAAATTGTAACAATACTTATTTTATGTGCAGTATTGTTATTTTTCTCTAACAATGTTTTAGCAGCTGAATTTGTAAATAAATGCACTGAAGAAGAAGCGGAGGTTATTTTCTCAGCAATGGCTGATAAAACAGATCTAAAACCAGGAGACACTTTTACAGTAACAGTTTCAATTGATACAAATCCAGCAAATGGACTTGGATTAGCTTCAGCAGATTATCGTCTTGTTTATGATGAAACACAATTAACTATGGTGAGCTTAGAAAATGGACCAGTTGCAACAGATAAAAGATGGTCTATGGGAGGTCCAGCAGATGAATTAGCTTTAGCTAATGAATTTGAAAATGCAAGACAAATTGTGTGGTATGGAGTAAATGGTGGAAGTGGTGCTTTTGAAATAACAGGAACAATTTTTACAGCAACATTTAGAGTAAATGATGATTTTGAAGGTGATTTAACATTTTATACACATGATAATGGATGTTCAGCAGGAGGTGTAGAATTTGATGAGCTAGGTCGTCCAACAACAGCTGCAGTAAAATTCTATTTAAAATCTAATTTTGATGAATTAAAAGTAGGAGAAGAAGAAAAATATACTTTAGGAGATGTAAACCAAGATGGAGACATAAATATTAGAGATGTAAGAATGGCACTTGAAGCAAGTCTTGGAAAAGTTCAATTAACAGAAGAACAAAAGTTGGCAGCAGACGTAAATAAAGATGGAGATATAAATATAAGAGATGTTAGATTAATTTTAGAATATTCATTAAATAAAATTACTGAATTTTAATAATAAAGACATACTAAAGGTAAAAACCAATAGTATGTCATTTTTTAAAGTATAATACAGATTAATCCTCCGGCTTCCTTCATTTACAATTCGCTCTAACGTTTCTTGCAATTTAATTTGTGCATCTTCAGGCATTTTTGCAAGTTTTGTTTGTAAGCCTTCATTTACAAGTTCGTGTAAGCTCTTTCCAAAAATATTAGATTCCCATATCTTTTTAGGGTCATTTTCAAAGCCAGAAAGTAAATAATTTACAAGTTCTTCTGATTGTTTTTCAGAACCAACAATTGGTGAAACTTCAGTTTTTACATTGGTGCGAATAAGATGAATTGATGGGGCAGTTGCCTTTAGTTTAACTCCAAAACGAGAGCCTTGTTTTACCATTTCTGGTTCTTCTAAAATTAAATCTTCCATAGAAGGTGTAACAATTCCATAGCCTTTACGTTCTACTTCATCTAATGCATAAGAAATTTTATCATATTTCTTTTTAGTAGAAGAAAGATCAGAAATTATATGGAATAAGTCTCCTTCATTATTAATTGTAACACCTGTAATTTCAGTAAGTATTTTATAAAACAATTCTTCTTTTAAAGTAATTTCGATAGAGACATTTCCGTGAGCCTAGTTGCATATCAGAAATTTCAGTATTTGAGATTATATCTGTTTGTTTAATTTTTTCTATACAATTTGATACATCTTTTAAAACATTTATATTTTCTAAAGCATCTTTTATTTCTTTAAATAGCTCATTTTTTAAAGGATGTGAAAAATCTAAACCATCTACCCATTTTGGAAATTTTATTTTTATTTGCTCTGTTGGGAATTCATATAAAACAGAAGAAAACATATTATTAATATCTTCTATATTTAAATATTCACAGTTAATTGGAATTACAGTTGTGTTGTATTTTTCAGAAAGTGTTTTTCCAAGCTCACGTGTAGCTGTAGAATTAGGTTCTTGTGAATTTAGTAAAATGATAAATGGTTTGTTTAGTTCTTTTAGTTCTGATACAACTCTTTCTTCTGCTTTAATATAATCTTCTCTTGGAATATCTGTTATGCTTCCATCTGTTGTAACTAAAACTCCAATTGTAGAGTGTTCTTCTATTACTTTTTTTGTTCCTATTTCTGCTGCTTTTTCAAATGGGATTTCTTCTTCTGACCAAGGTGTTTTTACCATTCTTGGCATATCATCTTCTAAGTAACCAATTGCATTGTCTACTAAATAGCCTACACAGTCTACAAGTCTTGTTTTAAATTTTAAGTTATTGTCTAAAGTTATTTCAACGGCTTCATTAGGTACAAATTTTGGTTCTGTTGTCATTATTGTTTTACCACCAGCACTTTGTGGCAATTCATCTTTTGCTCTTTCTTTTTTGTATTCATTATCTATGTTGGGAATAACAAGTAAGTCCATAAATTTTTTTATAAATGTAGATTTACCAGTTCTAACAGGTCCCACAACTCCTACATAAATATCACCATCAGTTCTTTTGGCAATATCTTGATATAATCTTGTATTTTCCATTGTATACCTCCTTCAAATCTTTAAAGAAAATGTTTGTACTAATTTCTATACTTTTAGTTAATAATATTTAGGAAATCTATGGAATATGACAGCTTTTCAAAAAAACTTGATAAAATGTTGCATGTGTGATAAAATAGCAATGTTAGGATAAAAAACATATAATAAAATATACATATAAATCGAAGGGATGGAAAGAAATATGAATAAAGAAGAAGAGATAATAGATTTACTTAAAAGTTATAATCAAAATCATATTGTAAATCTATTAAAGAAATTAGATGAAGATAAAAAACAAGAATTAATAGAACAAATAGAAAAAATAGATTTTCATCAAATAATGGAATTATATGATAATACTAAAAAGGAAATTGAAATTAAAGAAAATAAAATTGAAGCTATTTCTTATTTAGATAAGGCAAAACTAACTAAAGAGCAAAAAGATAAATTTGATAAATTAGGAGAAGATATAATAAGAAGCGGAAAATATGCAGTTGTAACAATGGCAGGTGGGCAAGGAACAAGGCTAGGGCATACAGGCCCTAAAGGAACTTTTAAATTAGATGTTTATGGAAAAGGAAAATATTTATTTGAAATATTAAAGGAAAATTTAGAAGAAGCAAATAAAAAATATGATACAACAATTCCATGGTATATAATGACAAGTAAAGAAAATAATAAAACAACTGTGGAGTTTTTAGAAAAGAATAATTATTTTGGTTATCCCAAAGATGCTGTTACTATTTTTACACAAAGTGAACTTCCTTTAGTTGATACAGAAGGAAATTTATTAATTAGTAAAGATATGAAAATAAAAGAAGCATCTGATGGAAATGGAGGTACATATTCTTCTTTAAGAGCAAGTGGAGCTTTAGCTGATATGAAAGATAAAGGAATTAAATGGGTATTTATTGGTGGTGTAGATAATGCTCTTTTAAAGATGGCTGATGTAACTTTACTTGGTATGGCAATTGATAAAAATGTACAAATTGCGTCTAAGTCAGTTGTAAAAGCAAATCCTCATGAAAAAGTTGGAGTTTTTTGTAGAATGAATGGCCATCCAAAGGTTATTGAATATGCTGAGCTTCCAGAAAAAATGGCTGAAGAAGTAGATGATAATGGTGAACTTAAATATGGAGAATCACATATAATGTGTAATTTATATACAATTGATGCAATAGAAAAAGCAAGTATGGAGCCACTTATGTATCATAGTGCTTTTAAGAAAAATTCTTATATTGATGAAAATGGGAATGAAGTTATACCAACAGAGCCTAATTCTTATAAATTTGAGTCCTTTATTTTTGATGCTTTTGAGTTTTTTGACGATATTGCAATTTTAAGAGGTAAAAGAGAAGATGATTTTGCACCTGTTAAAAATAAAGATGGTGTAGATAGTCCAAAAACTGCAAAAGAGTTATATGAAAAATATTGGAACAGACAAGAAAAAAATAAATAAGGAGTTTTTAGTATGGAAGATTGTAAAATTAAAAATTTATATAATTTAGATGAAACTATTGCAAAAAAATTGTTAGAAAAATTTACATATCCTTGGGAAGTTTTACCACATATTGAAGAATTTATAATAGAGCTTGGGAATAGTTTAGACAAAAATATATATGAGAAAAAAGGTGATAATATCTGGATTGCAAAATCTGCTAAAGTATATCCTACAGCATATATTAATGGCCCTGCAATTATTGGAGAAGATGCAGAAATAAGACATTGTGCTTTTATTAGAGGTAAAGCAATTGTGGGAAATGGTGCTGTTGTTGGAAATTCTACAGAACTTAAAAATGTTATTTTATTTAATAAAGTACAAGTACCACATTATAATTATGTAGGTGATTCTATATTAGGATTTAAAGCACATATGGGAGCAGGTTCTATTACATCTAATGTTAAGTCTGATAAAAAACTTGTTGTAGTAAAAGGAAAAGAAGAACAAATAGAAACAGGACTAAAAAAATTCGGTGCAATGCTAGGAGATAATGTAGAGGTTGGTTGTAATTCTGTATTAAACCCAGGTACTGTGATTGGAAGAAATACTAACATTTATCCATTATCTTCAGTAAGAGGTGTTATTAAAGAAAATAGTATTTATAAAAACAAAAATGAGATAGTAGAAAAAATATAGAAAATATAAAAAATATAAAAAATTATAAAAAATATAAAACTTAAAAAGTAGTAGAATATAAAAAATTCTATTGCTTTTTTCTTAATTGTTGTTTTTTAGTTTCTGTAGAAGAATATAAAGATAAATTATTGACAAAATTATACAAATAGTATAATATAAAAATGAAAAGAGAAAAACCAAAGAAAAAATGGGGAGATAACATGAAAAACATAGAGCTTGTAAGCCTTGGCGCTGTATATATATATATATATATATATAAGTAGCTTATTAGAAAAAAATATTAATTTAATAAATATGGAAAATGAGATAGCAATAAAGAAGCCTAAAACTTAAAATTTTTAGGTTCTTTATTGCTATCTTTTTAATTGTTTTTAATGTTTTATATAAATAAAAAGTAAAATGAGGAGGAATGAAAAAAATGTTAAGAATTAATTTTAAACAAAACAAAGGTATTACTCTTATTGCTTTAGTTATTACCATCATAGTCTTGCTAATATTAGCTCGGAGTTTCTATTGCTATGCTAACAGGTGAGAATGGAATATTAACACAAGCTAATAATGCGAAAGAAGCAACAGAAAAGGCAAGTGTGATAGAGCAAGCACAAATAGACATATTAGAAAAACAAACAGAAAATGGAGGAGCAGATTTAACAACAAGTGATTTAAAAGAAATATTAAATAAATATTTTGAGGGAGTACCAGAAAAATTGCCAGAAGATTTAAGGGAATTAGAGTTAAAATCAAAAGAAGAATATGGAGGACAAATGATAAAAGTTTCAGAGATATATAGTGGAACATTAGAGCAAGAAAAAGAAGGAGTCCCTGAAACTGAAAGTTATGTAGGATATTATGCAGATGTTGATGGGGATAAAGTGGCAGATGGAATTATATTTGTAGATTTAGCAGATACAGAGCATACCAGCGGAAGATGGAATAATGATATTGAAGGCTGGAGTGATTATGAATATACACCAGTAACAGAAAATTTAAAAAAATATGAAATATGTAGTGAAAGTTATAGTGGATTTAATGGAAAATGGGAAAGGCCTGTTTTAACAGAAATAAAAGGAAGTGGAACAAATGATAGATTCTATGTAATGGCATTAGAAGATATAAATCCAGGAACAAGATATTGTTGGTATGATGCAGCATATGGAAAATTAGATAAAATAGTAAGTGAAACAACAAATGATTTTGGAGCCGGAAAAGAAAATACTGAATATGTAAAGGCAAAATTTGATTTAGGAGAAGCCGAAGGAGGCTGGGGAAAGCAAAATGATAATGGAACATATGCAGATATGTGGGGAGTAGAAGAAGTGAAAGATAAAATAAAGGAAGGTTGGTTCGTACCATCAAAATCAGAGTGGGCAGCATTTGGAGATTTTACATTTACAAAACTAGGTGTAAAAACGAGTAATTATAGCACTTATGGGTTAAATGACTGGTACTGGTCTTCTTCGCAGGACGGTGCAAACTACGCGTATAGCGCGGGCTTCGATGACGGCTATATGGGCAGCACCAATGTGCTCAGCGACGGCTGCGTGCGCATGTGTGCGACTTTCTAATTTTGTAAAAAATTAGAAAACCTAATAAGCGTTATGTTAATAACGCTTACAGTTCAAACCGAGAAAAACTTCGTAAGAAGTTCTCGGGTTGAACTATATTACGAATGAGAGAATGGAAGTATGGAAGAAATAAAAAAAGTTAAGAAAAATCATTGGACACAAGGGAAAGTAGACATGGCGACAAAAAAGATAAACCAAGAAATATATGAAAGAAATAGGCAAGCACCTATTCATATAAAAATAGATGATATGTCTATTTTCATAAATGATAAAATAAAAAGAAGAGGAATAGCAAAAGGGTTGGTCTCAATTCAAGAAGATCTCAATATGAACTTATTAGAAGCAGAAAAGAAAACATTAAAAGCTCTTATGAGTCAAGATAAAAAAGAACAACATAATTATTTGTTAGAAGCAAAATATATAATGAAGGTAGAAATCTGGACTGATATAAGATTTTTAATGGTAAACAAAGCAATAACTCCAGGCGAAATAACTGAATTAATAAGAAGGCAATTAGAAATAAATAAAGATTTAGATAAATGGATTTTTGCAATTAAAAAGGCTATATCCGCCAAAGGGTAAGATTAGCAAACTTTTATTATTTAAATAATTAAAGATATTTAATATAATGAAAGTGGTTGCCTCACCAAAAATTGGTATTATCAAAAGTTAGGCAATATTTAATGAGAAAGACGTAGTTATTTGTTATTGTAGCTGGTACTGGTCTTCTTCGCAGAACAATACAAACAACGCGTATAACGCGAACTTCAATAACGGCTATATGAACAACAACAATGTGAACAACAACAACTACGTGCGCTTGTGTGCGAGTTTCGTTATATTAAATAAATATTTTTTTGGAAAATGTAAAGGAAAAATATGGAAGATAAAATAACATTTGAAGAAATATATGAAGCATATCTTTTATGCTTAAAAAATAAAAAAGGGAAACAAGGTACATATAAATTTGTAAATGAAAATTTATGTGAAAATTTGATGGAATTAGTTAATAATTTAAATGAACGTAATTACAACCCAAAACCTTCTAATTGTTATGTTATTACAGAACCAGCACTAAGAGAAATATATGCAGCTCAATTTAGTGATAGAGTTATACAACATTTTTATATGAAAGAAATAGAAGATATTTTAGATGAAGAATTAGTAGATGGATGTTGTTCTTGTAGAAAACAAAGAGGAACAGATTATGCTTTAAAATTGTTAAAAAAGTATCTTGTAGAAACATCTAATTATGGGAAAAAAGATTGTTTTTTCTTAAAAATAGACTTGTCAGGATATTTCATGTCTATAGATAGAAAACATGTAGGAGAAAAATTTTCAAAATTAATTATGGAAAAATATAAAGGAAAGCATAAAGAGTTATTATTATATTTAACACCACTAATATTTGAAAATAATCCAGCTTTAAATTGTAGATATAAATGTAATGAAAAAATGAGAAAGCAGGTACCTGAAAGAAGAAAAATGAAAAAAGACTGGAAATATGGAATGGCAATAGGAAATTTAACAGCACAAGCGGGAAGCAATTTAAACTTATGTGATTTTGATAATTATGTAATAAAAGAAAAGTGGATACAGCATATCATGGTGTACCATTTTTAGGAAAAGTATCATATCCATATGGATACCAAAAGCCTAGTAAACAAGTAATAATAAGGGTATGTCAAAAAGCTAAAAAAGTAAATAATATTGATGGAGAAAATTTACTTGCAAAAACTAATTCACAAATAGGAAGTTTAAAAAATTATAATTGTAAAAAATTAATTTATGATTATGCACAAATGTTACCAAAAGAGATAAAAACAGAGATAGATTTTAATAAAGCAGAGTGTAAATTTGTAAAAATATAAAAATATAAAAAAAATTTCTTGACAACTAATATTCTTAAAAATATAATTAATATGTAAAAAGTAAGTTTTCTATTGTAAGTACAAGAGAAAGGATTTCGTATGTCTAAGTATAAGTTTTATTCAGAATGTGCATATTTAGGAAAGGGAGAGTATCATTTTTCGGTAGATGTGTATTATGGAAATGAACGGATTGCTTTAGCAGATGCTTATATTGACATTTTTTATGGTAATAATATTATTAAAATTTTTAATTATAATGGAAAAATTCCAGGTTTCTCCGAGAAAGAATTGGAAAAAGAGATTAGTGATTATTGCCATGGTCAAATAGCACGAATTCGTTAAAATTAGAGGGTTCATCTGAACCCTCTTTTACTACATTTGTTGATTTCCTGGAATAAAGTAATCAACTACACCATAGATTAATGCACCAATAATTGCAGCAACCCAAGAAATAGAGTAACCAGCTACAAAAAATTGAGTAACATATAAAGTGATTGCAGCTAATGCAAAACCAACAAATCCTTTACCAAAAGGACTTGCATGTAAACCTGTAAATTTAACTACTAAATAATCAATTAAACTTAAAACAATAGCAGCTATTACTAAAGTCCATATATTATTAATAGTAAAACCTGGTGTAAAAAATGCAGTTATGGCTAAAACTACAGCTGAAGCAACTAATCTTCCTATAACTTGCCAAGCAGTAGATGTGCCAGTCTGAGTTTTGCTTGTGTCGACTTCTGACATTTTAATTAACCTCCTTAGTTTAAAATTCACGATGTAAAAAATTTAAGGTTCTAATTTTATTATTCACAAAAATATTTTATTTATACAAAAAAATAATGTATAGAAAAGTAAAAATTTGTTAAAAATAAAAAAGAAAAAATAAATGAAAATAAAAATTTAAAAATTAAAAGTTTAGAATAAAAGTAGGTGTAATAATGTTAATTACATTTTTTAGGTCAATTGTTTTATATATAATAGTTTTAATAGTAATGAGATTAATGGGAAAAAGAGAAATAGGGCAACTTCAACCATTTGAACTTGCAATTTCTATTATGATAGCAGATTTAGCATCAATACCAATGACAGACACAGGAATTCCAATATTTAATGGTATAATTCCGATACTTGGGCTTTTAATAATGCATTTACTAATTTCAATTATAAATTTAAAAAGTTCAAAAGCAAGAGAGATAATATGTGGAAGACCAAGTATTTTAATATATAGAGGCAAAATAAATGAAAAAAATTTAAAAAAAGAAAGATTTACAATAAACGAGTTAGAGGAAAGATTAAGAGGAAGCAATGTAGTAAATCTTGGAGATGTAGAATATGCAATATTAGAAACAAGTGGACAAGTAACAGTTATTCAAAAGCCAGATAAAAGAAATACAATACCTAAAGATTTTAATATTATGCCTGAATATGAAGGGATACCATATGATTTGATAATAGACGGAAAAGTTATGTATGATAATCTAAAAGCAATTGGAAAAAATTATAATTGGTTAAAAAAAGAAATAGAAAAATTTAATATGAAACCAGAAGAAGTGTTAGTTGCAACAATAGATGGAAGAGGTCAAATATATTGCCAGAAAAAAGAGAAAGGTGTTTAGAAATGAAAAAGGAATTAATTATTTGTATAATAATTTTTACTGCAATAGTAATTGGAAATATTATAACTCAAAATTATACAAAACAATCAGTAAATAACTTATCAAATGAATTAGAAGAATTAAAAGAAAATATAGGTGGAAAGATTGGGGAAAATAACAATAAAGAAAATGAAGAATTAATACAAAAAATCAATGATATAACAAAAAATTGGGAAGAAAGGCATGATAAACTTGCATATTATATAGAACATAACGAATTAGAAAAAGTAGAAGATAATTTAACAGGATTAAGCAGTTTAGTAAAAACAAATGAGTATCCAGATGCAATAAAAGAGCTTGATAAATGTGTTTTTATTTTAAAACATATAGAAGAAAAATATGCATTTAATTTAGAAAATATATTTTAAAGGCAAAGATTTTGACTTATCTTTGCCTACTTTACTTATTATTTTTTAATTTTATTTCTTTTCATATTTATTTTCCCATATTAATTTTTGCATACTTTTTAAGTTTTTCATAAACTAATCGATTTACAGTACCTGCAGGGAAATGTCCATCTTTATCTTTTTTACCTGCTGGAACACCTGTTAAAACTTCAATTCCTTCTTCAATTGTAGAAATTGCATATATATGGAATTTTTTATTTTTTACAGCATCAATTACCTCATCTGATAATTGTAAATTATCTATATTTTGAACAGGTATCATAACTCCATGAGAACCATCTAAGCCACGAACTTTACATACTTGGAAATATCCTTCAATTTTTTCATTAACACCACCAATTGGCTGTATTTGTCCTTTTTGGTTTACAGAACCAGTAACAGCAATTGATTGGTTAATAGGTATACCAGATAAACTAGAAAGCAAACCATAAAGTTCTGTACTAGAAGCACTATCTCCATCAACTCCATTATATAATTGTTCAAAACAAATACTAGCTGTTAAGCATAAAGGCATATCTTGTGCAAACATTTCTCCTAAATATCCGGGTAAGTATCAAAACACCTTTTGAATGAGATGGACCAGATATTTCAACTTCTCTTTCTATATTTACAATACCACTTTTACCAGTATAAGTATTTACTGTAATTTTTGCTGGCTTTCCAAAAGTATAATTTCCAACAGACATAACAGTTAGACCATTTAACTGACCTACTTTATAGCCTGATGTGTCAATTAGAAGAGTATTTTCCTTAATCATTTCTAAATATTTTTCATCATATTTTTTTACTCTTTCAATTCTTTCTGCTAATGCTTTATTAATATATTTTTCAGTAACAACTTTAGATTTAGAAAGTTTTGCCCAAGTAGCAGCTTCGCCAACTATTTGCATCAAATCATCAAATCTTGTTGATACTTTGCTGTGACTTCCAGCAAGTTTTGATGAATATTCAACTAAACGTGCCATAGCGTTTTTATCTAAACCAGGCAATTCTTGGTGCTCACAAAAACCGTGAATAATTTGTGCAAGTTTATTTAGATTTTCATCATTAATTTCAGCAGTTTCTTCAAATTCAACTTTTATTTTAAATAGTTTTCTAAAATCAGAATCCATTGAAAGTAATGTCTGATAAATATTGCTATTTCCAATCAAAATAACTTTCAAATTAAGAGGTATAGGTTCTGGTTTTAACGAAATTAAAACCATAGAGTTACGTTGCTCAGCATGATTTTCAATTCCTATTTCTTTAATTCTCAATGCTTTTTTTAAAGATTCATAACATGCACCATTTGCAAGTAGATCTTTTGCTTGGAAAATAATATATCCACCATTTGCTTGTTGTAATAATCCTGGTTTTAACATTGTGTGGTCTGTTTTTAAAGATCCATAATAATTTTCATATTCTAAAGCACCAAAAATATTATTATATGAATAATTTGAATCCATAATAACAGGTGCACCTTCTTTATTTGAATTATCAATAAATAGATTAACTCTATAATTCAAACATGGGTCGGGTTTTCTCATTGCTGGATTCGGTTGCATAGCTTGTATTTTTTGCGGATCTTCTAAAAATGTAGGTATATTTTTTAATACATCTGTTTTTACATCATTTAAGAACTTGTTTATTTTTTTATTTCTTTTATATTTAGACTTCAAATAATTTATATGAACATTTACTGTAAGAAGAGCAACATTTGATTGCCATTCTGAAATTTTTTTATCAGAAGCACGTTCGATTTCTTTTATTTGTGAAATTGTATTCATTATTTGTTCTTGTACTATTAGTGATTTTTCTTCATATTCTTTTTTTATTTCGTCAGATAATTTGTCAAATTCCTCTTCTTCAATAACTCTGCCATCTACAATAGGCATCATATATATGCCGTTTTGAGCAGTTTTTACTTGGAAATTATTTTTAGAAGCATCTTGGTTTAATTTATCAAGTAAAGCTGAACGTTTTTCTTCAAATTGTTGTTTTATCAAAGCTTTTTCTTTTTCAAAATCATCATTATTGAAAGTTTTTCTAATATCTTTTCGAATTTCTTTAATAAATCCTTCCATAGCTTCTTTGAATTCTTTACCTTGCCCTGCAGGTAGTTCTACAGCTATCGGCTCGTTAGGATTATCAAAATTATAAATATAACACCAATCAGATGGAACTTTTTTCTTAGAAGCAAGTTTATTTAAATAATTTTTAGTATATAAAGTTTTACCAACTCCACTTGGCCCTTCAATATAAATATTGTAACCTTTTACATCTACTTGTAATCCGAATTCTAATGCTTTAATTCCTCTGTCTTGACCTATTCCATCTTGAATAGCTTCTAAATCAGCTGTTGTGTCAAAATCAAAAACATTAGGATTACAAGTCATTTTTAAATCTTTGTAATTTAATTCATTTTTATTTTTCATTTGTTTCCTCCATATTTTTTCTTATTATATCCATATCAAAGTTATTTTATATTAGTTATTTAAAAAAGTAAATAAAAATTTTAATTTTTTTTGAAAATTATTTGATTTTTTTGGAAAAATATGTTAATATATATTTACTTTATATTTAATCATGAATATAAAGTAAATATTATTTTTTTTATTTTAATTTTTTTTATTTATTAATTTATTTATTAATTCAAATTTTTCCAGTAAAATCTAAATGATTTTAAAAGAAAATTTGAGACAAAAAGGTGTTTTACTATTGACTTTATATAAATACAATAGTAAAATAAATTTATAAAGAGGAGGTGATTTTATGGAGGAAAAAATCTTATCAATTCTTTTAAAAATGCAAGAAGATATATGTGGTTTAAAACAGACAGTAAGGGTTATGCAGGAAGATATAGGAGACTTAAAACAGACAGTAGTAGTTATGCAAAAAGATATAAATGTGCTAAAAGAAAATCAAACTGTAATGCAAGAAGATATAAAAACTTTAAAAGAAAATCAAACTGTAATGCAAGAAGATATTAAAAATTTAAAAGAAGCACAAGACAAAATGCAAAAGGCACAAGACAAAATGCAAAGAGCTCAAGACAAAATGAATATAGAAATACATGAAATAAAATTTGAGCTATCAGGAATGAAAGAAGTGCAAGAAGAAATTTTGGAAGAATTAAGAATCAGCAATTTAAAGCAAGGACAAATTATAGAAAATCTTTCAAGATTAGAAGAAGAAAATGCTAAGGAGCATAAAGAATTTGATAAAAGAATCATAAGACTTGAAGCAAAGGCTGTATAATATGCATACTTAGAGGGGAAAAATATAGGGCATATAAGCTCGTTTATTTGAAAAAAATAAATGAGTTTTTTTGTTTTTGTAATATATGTTCAAAATGACATAAAACTATTGCAAAATTTAAGAAAAATATATATAATAATAAACAGTTATCACAAAGTGAAAGGTGGTAAATATGAATAAAACCAAAAGAAAGATATTTGAAACATCTATGAAATTATTTGCAGAAAAAGGATATGAAGCAACAAGTATTGAAGAAATAACAGCAACAGTGGGAGTAGCAAAAGGAACACTTTATTATCATTTTTCGAGCAAAGAAGAAATATTTAATTTTTTAGTTGAAGAAGGAATAAAATTATTACAAAATAGTATAGATATAAAAACAGCAAAATTTTCTAATTATATAGATAAA
The DNA here is from genome assembly GCA_944387475.1 of uncultured Clostridia bacterium. Lineage (GTDB taxonomy): Bacteria > Bacillota > Clostridia > TANB77 > CAG-508 > CAG-269. Next base: position 8,177 of record CALXFB010000026.1, on the reverse strand, counting down.
ATAAAAGCAATTATATTAATACAAATAAAAATAGTTGCAAAATATGAAGATTTAATAACCATATTTTTGAGCCAATTTTGGGGAAATGAAACAAGAAATAAAACTTGTAAAAAACATATTTTATCATATATAAGTAAAATAGAAGAAATAGTACAAGAAGGTATGGATAAAGGTGAAATTAAAAAAGGAAATGTCCAAGTTATTGCATCTGAAATATATGGTTTAATAGCGTCTAGCTTAGTTTATAAAATAAGAAATAATAAAGAAATTGACATAATGGAATTGTATAAAGAGTTTGAAAACACAATAATAGAAGGGTTAAGAGTAAAGGGGAAATAGAATATGAGAAAACCGATTCATAAATTTGTAGAATTTAAAGATTTAAAAGATATGCTTAAAAAATCTGGAGAAAAATATGGAGATAGGCCAGCATATATGTTTAGAACAGATATACCAGGGAAATTTAGAGAAATTACACATAAAGAATTTAGAGATGAAATAAATGCTTTGGGAACTAAATTAGTGGAAATGGGGCTAAAAGATAAAAGGATTGCAGTTATATCAGAAAATAGATATGAATGGGCAGTTGATTATTTAGCAGTGGCAGCAGGTACTGGTGTAATAGTTCCACTTGATAAAGCACTTCCTGGAAATGAAATAGAAAGTTTAATAATTCGTTCAGAAGTAGAAGCAATATTTTATTCTAAAAAATATGATGATGTAATGAATAGAATAAAAGAACAAAAAAATACTAACTTAAAATATTTTATTTCAATGGACTTGGAAAAAGAAGAAAATGGTGTCTTGTCACAAAAAGAATTAACAGAAGAAGGAAGAAAATTATTAGAACAAGGAAATAGAAAATTTTTAGATAGCGAAATTGATAATGAGAAAATGGGAATAATGTTATTTACATCAGGTACAACGGCAATATCAAAAGCAGTAATGTTATCACATAAAAATATTTGTAGTAACTTGCAAGATATTACATCTGTAATAAAACTAACACCAGAAGATAGATTTTTATCATTTTTACCTTTGCATCATACATTTGAATGTACAGTAGGATTTTTATATCCTGTATCTACTGGTGGTTCAATTGCTTTTTGTGATGGAATACGTCACATTGCAGAAAATATTAAGGAATATCAAATAACAGCAATGATTTCAGTTCCGATACTTTTTGAAGCAATGTATAGAAAAGTAATGAAAACTATTGAAAAAAAGGGAAAATTAGAAACTGTAAAAAAAGGTATTAAAATAAGTAATTTCTTATTAAAATTCGGTATAGATATTAGAAAGAAATTATTTAAAGAAATACATGATAATTTAGGTGGGAAAGTAAGATTGTTTGTAGCTGGTGGTGCTGCTTTAGATCCAGAAACTGAAAAAGGTTTCAATGATTTAGGTTTTACAATGTACCAAGGATATGGGCTAACAGAAAGTTCACCAGTAATTGCAGCAGAAGATGATAAATATAGAAGGATTGGTTCTATTGGAAAAGCATTTCCAAGTTTAGATGTAAAAATAGATAATCCTAATGAAGACGGAATAGGAGAATTACTAGCAAAAGGACCTTCAATAATGCTTCGGTTACTATAATAATGATGAAGCAAATAAAGAAACATTAGAAGATGGATGGCTTCATACAGGAGATTTAGCAAAAATTGATAAAGATGGATATATATTTATTTCAGGAAGGAAGAAATTTGTAATTGTACAAAAAAATGGTAAAAATATTTATCCAGAAGAATTAGAAATTTTAATAAATAAAATAGAAGGTGTAAAAGAAAGTTTTGTATATGGAAAACCTGAAGATGATGGAGATTTTAAAATAGCTGCTAAAATTGTTTATGATAAAGAAAATAGCCAAGAAATTTTTGGTACAACAGATGAAGAAAAAATCAAGGAAAAAATATGGCAAGAAGTTAAAAAAGTAAATAAACAAATGCCAGCTTATAAATATGTAAGAGATATAATAATTACAGATAAAGAGTTAATAAAAACAACAACACAAAAAGTAAAAAGAGCAGAAGAAATAAAAACAGTTTTGTAAATTAAAATGTAATGGGAAAGGCTAAAAATGCTTTTCCCTAAAATGTTTTTAAAGTTTGTAATATTTTTGTAATATTTTTGTAATAAAAATTTAACATAAAAAATAGCTATATTATCTTGTAGTTTTTTGTTGCTTAATGTATAATAATAAAGAAAGCAAAGGTAAATACGCGTAAGATAAAGGAGGTAATTTACAATGTCTAAATCTGGCATAGTAAATGTGAGAATGGTTATCACAGAAGAGAAAATTTTGATGAATATAGAAAAAGTACAAAAAATGATAAATCCTAAAAGTAAAAAGCAAATAGTTCAATTAGAAGATGATACATATTTTAAGGATTTAGTAGAATCTATAAAAACATACTTAATTGAATATCCAAAAAAGAAAAACTTTCCTGCAAGTGTATACAAAGCGGCTTATGGGTTAGTTGAATTTGCTACAAATCAATTTGAAGAAAATACTAAAAAAATAGAAGAACTAATTAGACAAAGAGAACAAAATATAGCTTTAGCAGGAAAATTAAAAGAAGTATTAGAAGCAGTAGAAGAAAAAGAAGAGGATTGGAAAGAACAAGTTAAAAACATTGAAGAAGATTTTTCTGAAGATATAGTAGAAACATTAAATATTGTAGGAAAATCTAAAGGTAAAACATCACAAAATTACCAAGATGCTATGAAACTTCTAAATGCTAGAATAAATAATTTAGAATCTAATTTACATATAGAAATAGATATGGAAAGAATTGAAGATAGATCAAAAGCTTTAAGTTATATAGGAATAGAAATTGCAGATGCATTAAAATCTATTCCAGCACCAGTAGAAGAAGTTCAGCAAGTAGAACAACCACAGCAAGTACAAGAGCAACAAGAAAATGTTGTAGAACCTATTGAACAACAACAATATGTAGAAGCTACTACATTTGAAGCTAAACCAAGTTTATGGCAAAGAATTAAAAATAGTAAATTTGTAAGAGCAATAAAAGCAATTACAAGAATAAGAATAGTATTTGATTATTCAGATGCACTTCCAGAAGGAAGAGGAGAAAATACAGGAAATCAATAAAAGTAAAATAAACCAGGATTGTTTCTGGTTTATTTTATTTTTCCACAAGCTATTTTAGTTCCGGAATTACCACTTGGTTGAGAAGTAAAATTATCAGGCATATCATGTATAATAATTACTTTTCCAATTATTTCTGATATTTTAAATTTATTTACTAATACAGACATATAAGCAAAACCATTATTTTCTAAAAGTGGTGGAAGATCTCCAAAATGAAATGGATGCTTACAATTGTTAGGATTATAATGAGATTTTGCATTTGCAAATTCATCTTTTTCTGTTCCAGAACAAGATGTTCCTTCATGTATATGCAATCCGAAAAAATTACCTGTACATTTATCTTTTGAGATTGGAAGATTATTTACTTTAATAGTAACTAAAATTCCAAGTTTAGTTTCTTTAAAAAATATTTCGCCATTGATATTTTGATATAATTTTCCTCCTATAATTTTTGCTTTTGCTGTATAAAAAACAGGTTCATACATATTTTTTACCTCACTTTTTCTATAATATGTAAAATGACCTAAATTGGTTAAAATAAAAAAATAAGGAAAGGTAGAAATATCTACTTTTCCTTAAAATAATTAATATATTGAGACAAAAATTCTCCGTCCCTTAATGTCTCACACTTCCATGATTATTGGTATTATCATTGGGTTTCTTTTTGTTTTTGTAAATACATAATCTTTTAAATTATCTCTTACAGTTGATTTTATTGTTGCCCAATCTCTAACACCTTTTTCTTCACATTTTTTTATTTCATGCCTTACAACTGATTTTACTTCATCCATCAAGTTTTCAGATTCTCTTACATAAACAAAACCTCTTGATATAACATCTGGTCCTGCAACAACTTCTCCTGTTCCTGAATCCATTGTTAGAACTATTATTATCAATCCATCTTGTGATAGATGCTGTCTATCTCTTAGTACTATATTTCCAACGTCTCCAACACCTAAACCATCTACTAACACTCTACCATTAGGAACAACTCCGTTAAAAGAAGCACCTTCTTCATTAATTTCTAATATTTTTCCATTTTGCATCATGATTATATTTTCTTTTTTTATTCCCATACTTTGAGCGGTTTCACTATGGGCAATTAATTGTCTATATTCACCATGAACTGGTATAAAGTATTTTGGTTTTGCTAAAGCTATTATTAATTTTTGTTCTTCTTGACATGCGTGTCCTGATACGTGTACATCTTCTAATGAACTATATACAACTTCTGCGCCTATTTGCATCAAATCATCTATTACTTTTGATACATATTTTTCATTTCCAGGAATAGGTGTTGCTGAAATTATTATTAAGTCATTAGGTGTGATTTTTACTTTTCTATGTTCTCCTGCAGCCATTCTAGTTAAAGCTGACATTGTTTCTCCTTGACTTCCTGTTGTAATTATTACTAATTGTTCATCAGGATAATTTTTAATCATATCTATATCTATAAATAGATTTTCTGGACATTCGATATATCCTAGTTCTCTTGCTGTTGTGATCATATTTATCATGCTTCTACCACATACTGCGATTTTTCTTCCATATTTTATTGCACAATTTACTATTTGTTGTACTCTATGAACATTTGATGCAAATGTTGCAACAACTATTCTTTTTGTACAGTGTAAGAATAATTTATCAAAAACATCTCCTACAGATTTTTCTGACATTGTAAATCCTTTTCTTTCACTATTAGTACTATCAGACATCAATGCTAAAATTCCTTCATGTCCAAGTTCTGCAATTCTACCTAAGTCCATTAATTTTCCATCTATTGGTGTAAAGTCTACTTTAAAGTCACCTGTGTGTAAAATGGTTCCAGCAGGTGTAGTGATTCCAAGCATAACTGAATCTGGAATACTATGGGAACTTCTTATAAATTCTACTTTAAAGTTTTTTCCTAAAGTTATTGTTTGTCCTTGATTTACTTCTATCAATTTTGTAGAATTTACTAATTTATGTTCTTCTAATTTATTTTTAATCAATCCTGCTGTTAGTTTTGTTGCATAAATTGGTACATTAATTTTTTTCAAAAAATATGGAATTGCACCTATATGGTCTTCATGTCCATGTGTTATAACAAGTCCTTTTATTTTATTTATATTTTGTTCTAAATATGTTATATCAGGTATTACTAAATCAACACCTAGCATGTCGTCTTCTGGAAAAGATAATCCACAGTCTACTATTATCATTTCATTTTCATATTCAAAAACTGTTATGTTCTTTCCTATTTCATGTAGACCTCCTAATGGTATTATTTTTAATTTTGATGCTTTAAATATCTCTTTATTAATATTTCTATTCTTTTTTCCTACTCTTGCACTTTTTCTTGAAGATCTTACTTCTCCTTCTTTTTTCTCAATATTTTTTCTTTCTGTTTTTTTAGTATTTGTTTTCCTTATTTGTGAGCTTCCATTTCTTTTTCTCACATTTTTTTCTTTGTTTTTCTCTAATTTTTCTTCTGACATAAATTCTCCTTTCTATATATTAATTTTTTGTTTTAATTTTATTAATTATAACCAGAAAGTCTGGTACCCATAAAATTATGTACCGAAAAAACAAGTTTATAGAAAATAGTTTTTCATGCTATTTTATAAACTTTATTTCTTATTTAGTTATCCGCTCTCTTAAATAATTATTACCTAAATATATTTTTTTGATACATATTTTAGGTTAAAATCTTAATAAAATCTCATATTTTAGCATTTTCTATGCTAACAACCGTCTTTTATTATACTATGTTTTATCTAAATTGTCAAATGTATAACAGGATGCAAATTGACATAATATAGGCAAAATGGTATAATATAACTGTAGTTGTACTTTTTAGTTTTGGAGGTTTGACATGTCGACTACTACTAGCAAGAGCATCTATCAGATCCGGAACAAGTTTGCAAAGAAACTTGTGGATGCTGGTCTTTCAGAGAATTCTCTGGATTCTGCAATCACAACTGCATTGCAGCTGAAGTACTGGGAGATGAGCAATGTTCTCTGGAAACTGAGTTTCGACCAGTCTTCTGAGGACGGTCTCAATATGCTTGGGTGTACAAGCATTGAAGAGAAAGATGGAACCTTTATTCCTGCAAGTCTTATTAAGGGCTTTAGGAATGAACTGAGGGGTGTGTATTCGCAGAAAAATCCTGCTTTTCTCAATGAGATTAACCCGGAGCATGAGGAATGTTTCAAGGTTTTCGATGAGAAAATGAATGACAGGATCTTGAGTTTTGGCATCTACAGAAGGATTGTTAGTGTCATCAGGGATTCGGAGCCAGAAGAGAGTGGAAGAATCAATTACTTGCTCCATTCTCCAGAGGAAAAGAACTTTTTTGGCGGATTGAGAAGTCTGCGACTTCGTAAATTCGAAGCAAAAGTCTTTAAGGAGAAAGTGGAATGCATTGCAGAGCTATTTGATGATGTAATGAAAGCATCACACTGGACTGGCTATGCAGAAGAGACTTCAGGCTGGAAGGCCTTTGAAGGACTGAAAAAGATGATAGAAGAGCAAGGAATGGAGATTCCAGCTCAATGTGAGATGCCGGTTGCAATTCCTGAACAGCTTGCAGAAGAAGAGTTTTACTCTGGTTGCGATGTGCTGGAAGTTGAAGCTTTTGAAAAAACTGTTGATGCATCCAGTGAGCAGGAAAATGTCAAGAGGGTTGGTATTGCAGAGGTGCTGACACACTTGAATCTGTTCCGAGACTTCGTAAGTGTGTGCGACGCACTTGCTGAGGAAGGTTTCGAGCTTAAGGATGTCGCTAGCAATATTGAAGGCATCCAAAACATCGTGAAAGGATGTGATGCTCTTAGCTAAAAAGGGCCAACATGAATACCTTTTTTAAGTCAAATGTTTTGACTTAAAAAATAACAAAGAAAGAGGTGGGAAATTTCCTGCCTCTTTCGTATATAAAAAAATAGTAATAAATTATAAAATATTAGTAATTATAAAAAAATAGAATGCTGTAACCTTTGAAAATAAAGGGGTTTAAGGAAAATAAAAATAAAAAACAGCAAAACTGCTTGACAAAAGCATTTTGGTAGTGTATAATATTATACGTTACAAGAAGAAGCAAGAGCTTCTCACCTTATCTTAGATGGAAAAAGGTTAGAATTAAATAATATTTTAGTAAGAAATTACTAGTGTTGTTTTAATTTGACTTGTAACAAAAGTCAAATTTTTTATATGGAGGTGTTTTTTATAAAACAAGAATTACCAATCAACAGACAAATTAGAGCAAAGGAAGTTCAATTAATAGGAGAAAATGGTGAAAAATTAGGTGTTATGTCTTTAAATGAGGCATTAGAAAAAGCAGAAGACAAAAATTTAGACCTAGTATTAGTTGCACCTAATGCAAAACCAGCAGTGTGCAAAACAATGAATTATGGAAAATACAAATTTGAACAAGCTAAAAAAGAAAAAGAAGCTAAAAAGAAACAAAGAGTATTGGAAATAAAAGAAATAAGAGTTACTCCTAATATTGAAGAACATGACTTTGGCTTTAAACTAAAAAATGCAAGAAAATTTTTAACAGATGGAAATAAAGTTAAAATAACAGTAAGATTTAGAGGAAGAGAAATAAACAACTCTAAAGCAGGAGAACTTGTTTTAAACAAATTTATAGAAGGTTTAGAAGAAGTAGCATCTGTTGAAAAAAGCCCTAAATTAGAGGGAAGAAATATGTTTATAATTTTAGCTAAAAAAGCAGAAAAATAATCTGCTTAAAATAAATAAAAAAGCGAAAGGAGTTTTAACTATGCCAAAATTAAAAACAAATAAATCAGCTAAAAAGAGATATTCTCTAACAGCTACAGGAAAAGTAAAAAGAACAAAATCAAACAGAAGACACTTACTTGCAAACAAAACAAGAAGACAAAAGAAATCAGGAAAAATTCAAAATGCATATGCAGATAAAACATGTGAAAAAACAATTAAAAAATTATTACCATATGGAAATTAATAGAAAATCAAAGGAAGGTGAATTATAATGGCAAGAGTAAAAACAGCAAGAACAACAAGAGCAAGACATAAAAAAATATTAAAACAAGCAAAAGG
>CALXFB010000025.1 GCA_944387475.1 uncultured Clostridia bacterium | reverse complement strand
AAATAAAAATAATTAAATAAAAAATAATTAAATAAAAATAATTAAATAAAAAATAATTAAATAAAAATAATTAAATAGAAAATAATTAAATAAAAAATAATTAAATAAAATAATTAAATAAAAAATAATTAAATAAAAATAATTAGAAAAAATAATTAAAAAAATAATAAAAAAATAATTAACAAATAAAAAGATAAATAAAAAATTTAAAATAAAAAATAGAATCCATATAAAGTTTATTAAAAAATATTTTGAAAAAGAAAATATAAAAATAGTTTTTTATTAAAATATTTTAATAAAAAAAATAGCAAAAAATAATAGAAAGGAGGTTACTAAAAAATAAGAAGATTTCAGAAAATTAATATAAATTTAATAAGAAAAGAGAAGCTAAAAGATAAAAAACAAATAGATGAAATCTTACGTAATAAAGAAAAATTAGAACTTGGGCTATAGGATAAAGTTGATATAAAAAAATATAAAAAAGGTTTACATATAACTAAGGAAAAGTATTATTTTTAGAAGTAGAAAAAATATGAATATGGATGTAAAAATATATTTGAGAATTATAATTTAGAAAGAAAAAATAAAACAAACAAAAAAACAAATAAAAAAATAAATAAAAATAAAAAGAAAGGAAAGAAAGATATGGAATTAGAAAATTTAGAAAAAAATAATAATTTAGAAATTGAAAATGGAGTGACAATAGAAAATGAACAGAAAGGATTTTTAGAAAGTACATTAGGTAAAACAATAAATGCAGCAGTAGATATTGGAATAAGAGCATTATTACCAGACTTTATAGATGAACAAATAATAAATATTAAAGATAATTTATTAGAATATGGATTAAAGGATGGAATAACAAAAACAATAGATGATGCAATTGATTTAGGGAAAAGTGCAATAGGGATATTTACAGGAGATTTTAAAAATGTATCAGAAATGCAAGATGCTGTAAAAAGTGGAGGAATAATCGATGGGATTTCAAGCCTATTAGACACAGTAGTAGATAAGGTAAGTGATGCAGGTTTAATAAACAATACTATTGCGTCAACAATTAAACAAGGAAAGGATGTTATATTAAGTAATGTAGAAAGTAATATAGAAAACACCTTTGAAAGTCAATATGAAGCATTAGAAAATATAAATGATTATATAAATAATTGGAAAGAAAGTTTTGAAAAACAAGATTTTACTGCTATGGAGAAAGAATACAAAAAACTTGAAGAGCAAATGCAAGATATTGTACCAATTACAAAAACCATAGATGAAGCTAAAACAATAGAAATGTTACATAATTTAATTAAAAACAATGGTCAAAACTTTAATTTAAGTAATGAACAATTAGAATTAGTAGAAAGACTAAAATAAAAAATATAATTGATAATAATGCTACCAATTATATATGTATTATATTATTTTTTATTTTTGTTTTCATTTACTTTGAAAAATGAGAAAGATGTAATAAGTATTTTATAAACATAGTCTTTCATGTTATCAGAACTTTTTTCTAAAATATTAACAATTTTACTCATTGTAGAATTATTATTAGGTGTTCCAAATAAAATATAATCTGTAGACACACCAGTAGCTGATGATATGGAAGCTAATGTAGTTATACTTAAAGAGCGTTCTCCTCTTTCTATTTGTCCCAAAAATATATTAGAAATGTTGATAATTTCAGAAAAAGCTTCTCTGCTCATTCCCATACTTGTTCTTGTTTTTCTAATTCTTTCACCTATTTCTATATTATTTAATACATAACTTTCCATATTCACTCCTCCATATTTGTTTATTTATTATATTCTATCAGGAGTAATAAAAACATATGCTATGAGCATATAAAAGAAATATGCACGTAGCATACAGATAATATTGTAAGTATATATAATTATTAAAGTTATAATAAAAAGATAGAAATATTAAAAAACTTAATTGTAATTGAGAAAAATATATGCATAAAATAGCAAAAATATTTTAATAATAAATTATAATAATAAGTAAAAATAAAAAAATTGGAGGGAAAAATGGAAAAGGATTTTAGTAGAAAAGATATGATTGGTTTAATATATAGAGCACAAGAAGACAAAATAGATGAAATTATAAAAAAAGTAAATAAAGAAATAAAAAATGATATAAAAAGTATAAATATAGAAGATATAATAAATTCATCAAATGAACCTAATAAAATGAATGAAATATTTAATAAAATAGAAGATAATTATAATATAAGAATATGTAGATATAATGAAGAAATGTACAAAAAAGGTTTTATAGATGGAGTTAATTTCATGTTAAATTGTTTAAACGAAAATAGAAAATAAAGATAAGGTAATTCTTATTAAAATGCTACGGAATAAAAGAATTCTTAAAAAATTACTTGCAAAATTTTTTTAGTTTTAGTATAATACAAATGTAGAAAAATACGAAGAAAAGAGGGAAAACAATGGAAGAAAGACAAGAAAGAAATGACGGAAAAATAATTGAAAGAGACATCGAAAAAGAAATGAGAACAGCATATATTGACTATGCAATGAGTGTTATAGTATCACGTGCACTTCCAGACGTAAGAGATGGTTTAAAACCAGTACATAGAAGAATTTTATATGCTATGTATGAAGATGGAATAACATCAGATAAACCATACAGAAAAAGTGCAAATACAGTAGGGTCTGTTTTGGGAAGGTATCATCCACATGGTGATAGCTCAGTTTATGATGCAATGGTAAGAATGGCACAGGATTTCTCTATGAGATATATGTTAATAGACGGTCATGGAAACTTTGGTTCTGTAGATGGTGACGGAGCAGCAGCCATGAGGTATACAGAAGCAAGAATGTCAAAAATAGCAGGATATATGCTAACAGATATAGAGAAAAATACAGTAGATTTTATGCCTAACTATGATGATAGGTTGCAAGAACCAACAGTATTACCAGCAAGAGTACCAGCATTACTTGTAAATGGATCATCAGGAATAGCCGTAGGTATGGCAACAAATATTCCACCACATAATTTAACAGAAATTATAGATGGAATAATAAAAATAATTGATGAAGATGAAGTAACAGATGAAGATCTAATGGAAGTTATAAAAGGGCCAGATTTCCCAACAGAAGGTATTATATTAGGAAGAGAAGGAATAAAGAAAGCATATACAACAGGAAGAGGAAAAATAACATTAAGAGCAGAAACTAATATAGAAGAAATGAGTGGAAACAGGCAAAGAATAATAGTTTCATCTTTACCATATCAAGTAAATAAAGCAAATCTAATAAAAGCAATATCAGATTTATCAAAAGAAAAGAAGATAGAAGGAATATCAGAATGTAGAGATGAATCAGATAGAAAAGAAAAAGTAAGAGTAGTAATAGAATTAAAAAGAGACACAAATGCACAAGTAGTATTAAATCAACTATTTAAGCATACACAAATGCAAACAACATTCGGAATTATAATGCTTGCATTAGTAAATGGAGTACCAAAAATATTGACATTAAGACAAGCATTAGATTGTTATATAGAACACAGAAAAGAAGTAATAACAAGAAGAACTAAATTTGAATTAGATAAAGCATTAGCAAGAGCACATATATTAGAAGGATTAAGAATAGCAATAGATAATATTGATGAAGTAATACAAATAATACGTTCATCATATGATGATGCAAAAGAAAGATTAATGGAAAGATTCGGTTTAACTGATGTACAAGCACAGGCAATATTAGATATGAGATTAAAAACATTATCAGGATTGCAACGTGAAAAAATAGAAGAAGAATATAAACAATTAATGGAATTAATAGAACATTTAAGAGCAATATTATCAAGTGAAAAACTTTTATTTGATGTTATGAAAGAAGAACTAATTGAAATAAAAGATAAATTCGGAGATGACAGAAAAACAAAAATAGTAGCATCAGAAGCAGAAATAGAATTAGAAGATTTAATTAAAGAAGAAGAATGTGTAGTTGCTCTAACACATTATGGCTATATAAAAAGAATGCCTATTGATACATATAGAAGTCAAAAAAGAGGTGGAAAAGGTATAACAGGTATGGCAACAAGAGAAAATGATTTTGTAAAAGAAATCTTTAGTGCATCAACACATGACATGATTTTATTCTTCTCAAATAAAGGAAAATTATATAAATTAAAAGGATATGAAGTACCAGAAGCAGGAAGAACAGCTAAAGGAACGGCTATTGTTAATTTATTAAGTTTAGATCCTGGTGAAAAAATATCTGCTGTAATTCCATTACAAAACTTTGCAGAAGGAAAATATCTACTTATGGCAACAAAGAATGGATTAATTAAGAAAACAGCATTAAAAGAATATGATACAACAAGAAAAACTGGATTACAAGGAATAACATTAAAAGATGACGATGAATTAATAGGAGTACGTTTAACTGATGGAGAAGATAATGTGGTATTAGTTACTAAAAAAGGTATTTGTATAACATTTGATGAAAAAGAAGTAAGACCAATGGGAAGAGTATCACAAGGTGTTATAGGAATAAGATTAGATGAAGATGATGAAGTAATTGGAATGGAATCAGTAATAAATGGAGGAAAAGCAACTTTGCTTGCAATCACTGAAAATGGTTTTGGAAAAAGAACAGAACTTGATGAATATAGAGTACAAAAAAGAGGTGGAAGAGGGGTAATTACATATAAGATTACACCAAAAACAGGAAACTTAATAGGAGTAAGAATTGCAACAGAAGATGATGATGTAATGCTTGTTACTGATACTGGTACAATTATAAGATTACAAGTAAAAGATATAAGTATACTTGGAAGATCAACACAAGGAGTTACATTAATGAGAACAAGTGACGGAGGAAAAGTTGTTGGAATGGAAATGTTGAAACCAGAAAACGACACCTTAGGAGAAGTTATATAAAAAGAATAAACTAAAAATAGCAAAACCCCATTAATGATTTTAATTAATGGGGTTTTTTCTATTTTCTAAACCTTAAATCATCACCAAAGAAATAATAAATATCATAAAAACCAGCAATTCTTGAGCCTATTCTTTCTTCGTAATTATTGAATATGTCATTAATATTTAAATTAGTAGAAATAATTGTTTTTGTTATTTTATTATTCATATTTAATATTCTTGTATTTAAAATAGTAAATAACTCACTAAGTTTCATACTATTTAAGCTCTCAGTACCTAAGTCATCAATAATTAAAAGGTCAGTAGTAAGAATAGATTTATAAATATCGTTATTATCATAATTATTATAATTCTTATTCTTTGAAAACTTATAATCTATTACGCTTTCAAGTAAAACAGGAGCTGTTTGATAAAGAACAGTTTTTCCTCTTTTTAACAATTCAGAAGCGATACAATTAGACATAAATGTTTTACCGTAAACCAGTATTACCTACAAAAAGTAAATTTTTGTAATTAGGGTTATCAAAATTGTTTACAAATTCCATACATTTGTCTTTAATATTTAAAATATTTTTCCTAGGAGAAATGTTAAATTTGTATTTAGCAACATCAACCTCATCAGAAAAAATATTAGGATTAAATGTAGAAAAATTTTCTTTATATAAATTAGACATATTAGATTTGTTAAAAGAATAATCTAATAATTTTTGCTTTAAGCAAGAGCACATAGAAGTTTTATAATTTTCATCAGTAATATAACCAGTATCTTGACAAATATTACATTCATAATTAGGTTTTAAATAATTAGAAGGAATATTTAAGTCTTTTAAAATTTGTTCTTTTTTTAATTTTAATAAAGCAATTTTATTTTCAAATTCTTCTTTTCTAATATTATAATTATCATTCATTAAGATATTTTTAGCCATATTGATTGCAGAGCTATTTAACTCCTCTTCTATATTTGCTAATTCGGGAACCTTTTTATACAAAGTATCTTTTCTATTTTCAGCATCTTGTTCTGCCTGTAATTTCTTTTTTTCGTATTCTTTCAATAAAGAATTTAAAATATCATTTGTCATTTAGTCCTCCTTAATATCTAAATTTACAACGTTACTATTAGCATAAAGAAAATCTAAGTTATTGTATTTACGTTGTTCATAATTTGCTTTTTTAACACTAGCTTTTAATTCTTTGGTATTTTTTTCTTGCTTAGCGCGTTGGTCTATAAAAGCATTTACTTGTTCAGGAGTTTTTAATCCTCTCTCATGCCAATCTGAAATTAATTTATTAATATATTCAAAAGTAGGATTTTGTTTAAAAACAGTTCTTTTTAAAGCAATTTCAATAATATCCATATCATATCTAAAATTAACAACCCAATTTTCAATATAAGCTTCTTCATATTGTGTTAGACCACCATGTTTACCAAGCTTTTTAGCAATAGATTTTTTAATTTTATTTAATTTTTCTTGTCTTTGATAATAAATATCTAAGTCATTCCAAGTTTTAACATTATTAGAAGCCCATGCTTCAGCAACTGTTTGAATATAATTTCTATGTAATGCACTACGTTTATAACAATAATCAAATAAAGCAATCATAACTTGTTCATCAAAATTATATTTTCTAAACCATAAATCAATATCGTTATACCAAGAAGGCCCCATAATACCTTGGAAATACATATTATTAATATGCTCAATAGCTTTTGCTCTTGACTTATTTTTAGCATTTTGTTCAAGCTTTTCTTTAGAAAGACTAAGATTAGGAGTATATAAATTATGAAGAGTTGCTTCTTGTAAGTCAACTATTATATAACCAGTGGTCTTTTTTGTAAGAAGGCCATGTTCTTCTAAAAATTTAGTTCCATCATTAATCTCTTTTAAAGGTATATTTAATTTTTTAGATAAATCATTTAATTTAACATCTTTACCATATTTAGATAAAAATATTAAATAAAGATATATTTTTAAATAATTACCAGGAATTTCAGACAAATGCTCAGCAAAAAATATGTCTGGAATTGGTGTTTCAGAAAATAAAAGTTGTTTATCATTTTGTTCTAATTTCATTAAAAATCTCCCCTAATCTTTTTTAATTTTGTATATCAAATTATAACTTTTTTAGACAAAAAATTCAAGTTAAATTTTTATAATTTTTACCATAAAAATATAATTTTTGTCTAAAAATAAATTTAAATAAATATCTTACTACAGTAACAATGTTTTCACCATGAAATCCTGAAAAACTAAGAAGTAAAAGAGGAAAACAAAGTGTAATAAATACAAAAACTTTAGCATCAATCGAATCAAATATTAGATTTACTAATATAAGAACAATTACATACCATATGAGATTAACAAAAGCAGTAGTATAATCTATAATACCTAAAATTTTATTTTTAAATTGGTAATTTTGAGGGAAAATAAATTTCAAAAAATCACCTTCTTTCTATTTATGTACTAAAGATTTCACAGATTGTGAAACATTTGTGGAAACTCCTCCTATAAATTGCCTTACAAATGTATTTGCCCTAATTAATGCATAAATCCCACCAACATATACAAATTTATTAAATAAATTTGTAGCTGAATAATCTAAAGAGAATAATATAAGTAATACTAAAGAGACAATTATTTGTATAAATAGTAATGAAAATAGATTTTTAAGCCAAGACTTAAAAAACCAGGACGTAGCATCTAAACTTAGGGAAATAAAAGCAAAAGGAGCAAGCAGTACAAATACTTTAACCATAATATATCTTAACGAATATGAGAAAACTAAACTAAGTAAAGATATACTAAGAGTACTTTTTATTAACCCATCAACAGAAAAGATATTTAAAGAACTTGTGTCAACAGCTATATTTGTATTAATAGTACTTATTAGTTCGGAAAAACAAATTTCTTTACCAAAAAGATCTTTTCCTAATTCTCTAATTGCTAAAGATATGTATGAATTTAAATCTAATATCATTTCTATAATAAAAAACGAAAAATTCATACAAATGCCAAATAAAACGACTTTTATAATAAAACTAAAAGGAGAATCTACTCTATGGTATGTTATATGAGACATTAAGTATTTAAAACCATAATATAAAATAAATCCTAAAAGAAGTGAATTAGCAATAAGTAAAATGCCATTAGAAGTAGATGTACCGAATAGCTTTTCAAAATTTTGATCATTTAGAATATCTGAACTAATAAAAGTTATCTGGTCTAAAACTGAGTATAAGTTATTATCTATTGATGCAAATAATGTTTCAAAGATAGTATTTATTGTATCAATAATGGTTTGTGTAATATTATTAGAACTTTCCAAAACATCCTCCTATTCTATTAGAGATTTAATTGCAGAAAGAATTAAATCAATAGCTAATATAAATGCATAGGAAAAAAGAGTTCCTTTTATAATTTTTTTACCTGTTCTGATTTTTTCTTCATCACCAAAACTAAATTTTTTCATAAAAATACCACTACCAACAGCAACAGCAGCTGCAGGAGTTGCAATTTTTAATATCCAACCTTCTATACTTTCAAAAGCAGAGTTAATTTTATCTACAATTTCTGGGTCACCCCAGGCAAAAGTAAAATTTCCCATTATAAATATTAAAATAATAGAGAAAATAAGTGTAAAAAACACATAAAATAAAATCTTTTTCAAATAAAATCATTCCTTTCTATAATATATTAAAGTTTTAGGAAAACTTATAAACCTTATTGTCTAAAATGTGGAAACATATATAATTTCCTAGGTGGATAAATTATATTTCCATCTGATAAAAATGTAAGAGCGGAAAATGTTTCTAAATTTTGGGTGAAAAATTTTGCTTCATAAATATAATCATTTTGCATATATGTACTATAACTTTCTGATATATTAGAATTTTGTGAGTTTAAAGTATTAGTAATATAGCTAAAATTAGTTTCTTTTGCACTTTCAGATATACTTTTTGAAATCTTTTCCTTATCTTCCTTACCAATTTGTTTTTGAGCTTCTTCTATTGTGTATATATCATCTGTTCTAAACCATATTTTATTTATTAAGTTTTGAACAATAACCTTAACTGAAGACTCATCTTTTAGGGTTGTTTTCAATGAAGAATAACTTTGAGTACTTAAAATATTTATACATTTAGCTTCTCTACTTAAAGAGAAAAATTCGCCATCAGTTTTGCTTGCAAATTTATCATACTCATCACAAATAAATGCTGAGGTTCTAATCTCATTTTTTGCTAAATGTGTCATTACTTCTGCTTGAAAATCAAGTTTTAAATATGTTGCAATAATTTTAGAAAGAGCATTATATTCAAAAATATTCATATTTAAAACAACTATTTTACCTTTAGACAAAACTTCATTAAATCCAGTAAAGGTTAATTTGTTTTTAGGAGGACAAAAAGTATTTTTAATATCATAATCTGAAACAAAAGTGCTTGTAATTCGAGTGATTTCAGATATTAATATACCTTTTGTTCTACTATCTAAATTATTAAATTCCTTTTCAAAAAAGTTTAAACTAGCATTTAGTTCATAAATTTGTTTATTATTAAATTTAGATTCTATAAACAAATTTCTTAAAACAGTAATTTTTTCTTTATAATAATTAGGTATTGTAATTAATTTGTGTAATTCTTCAAAAGTAACATATCCATTATTATAAAGCCTACACAATTTTATACATTCTGCTAAAACTTCTTCAGCTTTATCAAGCCAATAGCTTTCTGTATTATTCTCAGAAAATAACAAGAGAATTGTTTTTAATCTATTAGCTAATACTTGTGGTTTTAAATATGGTTTGTGTAGTGGATTATAATAAACATTAGAATTTAATTCTAAAACAATAAGATCTTTTTCAAGATGATATTTTTTTGTGTATTCAAGTACTTGTTTATAGTAATTTCCTTTTACATCCAGAATTAACATACCAATCTTATTATCTAAATTATTACAATTATATTCTAATAGTTGACGTGTAAAAGGATACATAGCACTTGAAGTTTTTCCAGATCCTATGGTTCCAGTTATTAAAAAATTTTGATATAATCCACTTTCTGGTATATAAACAATATTATTATTTTCATCTTTTCCTACTTTTAAATTTAAACTTTTTTTGAAATTATTACTTTTTATGTTTTTATTAGGTATAGTAGTTTGATCATTTTTTTCTTTGGAATTTTGGGCGATTTTTTTAAATATTTGAATTAATTTTAATATAATTCTTGTATATACAAAGTGACCAATTAAGAAAAAAGATATAGATGATGTGAATACATAAGTTATTTTTATAATTTCCCATAATTCTGGATTTTTTGTACATATATCAAAAGGGTGTATTCCATAAGGTATTATTACTTCTGATGCTTCATAAATTGGTCTAAATATTTTTATACTAATAAAACTACATACCAATAAAAACACAATAGAAAATAATATGCTTTTTTTGGTTACTAAAATACAAATTCCTCCTTTCCTAAAAATATTTCTTTTTTATTTCTAATTTAGCTCCTTGCTTATTATGGAATAAGAAGATTTCAAAAAAAGTATAAATTGAATATAAAGTGATAAAAAGATAAATAATAAAAGTAATAAAATATAAGTCAATTAATTTAGAAATTATTATCACCACCTTACAATTTATAATATAATACAACATTTTTTGTATTTTGTCTATACTTTTTTTAAAATTTGTGATAAAATTATTATTGAGAGTTAAAATTAGGAGGTTTAAAATGGAATTTAATAAGGATACTAAGATTGGTGAATTATTAGAAAAAGCACCAGAAAAGGCAGAAATATTATTAGATATGGGAATGCATTGTTTAGGTTGCCCAGCTTCTCAAATGGAAACTTTAGAAGAAGCTTGCATGGTACACGGTATAGATGTAGAAGAAGTTATTGCAAAATTAAATGCATAAAAGCATGAATTTTGGTTAAAAATATAAAAAAATTCACAAAAATTACAACTTTTTTTCACAAATGTATTGACATTTGTGAAAAAATATTGTAAGATATAAAAGCGTTATGAGTGTCAGACAAAAAATACGGGCTATTAGCTCAGGTGGTAGAGCACTTGACTTTTAATCAAGTTGTCCCGCGTTCGAGTCGCGGATAGCTCACCAAAAGAACTAAATATTAAGTTGTTTAGTTCTTAATATAAGGCCCCGTGGTCAAGCGGTTAAGACATCGCCCTTTCACGGCGGAGACATGGGTTCGATTCCCGTCGGGGTCACCAATTTTGCCACTTTAGCTCAGTTGGCCAGAGCATCGCACTTGTAATGCGAGGGTCATCCGTTCGAATCGGATAAGTGGCTCCAAAAGGTCATTAGTCTTGCAGAGGGCTTGATTATTGGCTTTTTTTAATGCCCAAAAATTAATTTTTAGGGCTATTTTTTTATGTAAATTCTACTTAGTCCCCATATAGTCCCCAAAAAGTCCCCACGAAATCATTAAATTTGTAAAAAACTGAAAATTCAATAATTGAGGAAAAGGGCATAATTACAGACTTTTATAGCAATTTAAAAATTAGCCGGGGCGACCGATAAGTCCCCAGAAAGTCCCCACAGAGTCCCCAAAAAATATTGCTTTTTATAGAAAAGCATTTTTAAGCAATTACCTTTTGTTTTTGAATAATTTTTGTAAGTATTGTTGTTAGAGTAGTTATAGTATTATTATCTAATTGTACATAATTTATAATATCATCTTGTTGTAATTCTTGTAAATTTGAAACCTTAGTTTGAAGATGTACTAATTCACTATTATCTTTACCTAAATATGTGTTAAGGTCTTGTCTTTGAACCTTTTCTAACTCTTCTTTCTTTTGTTTACTAGAAATATGTATATAATATTTTTGTGTTGTTTCATATTCGGTATGTCCCATAATTCTTGCTAAAACTTCGGCTGTCATACCGTTATTTCTACAATGTGTAGCAAAACTATGTCTTAAAGCGTAAATAACTATATGAGACAAATCTTCATGCCTTTTAACAAATTTTCTAAAATTCTTTGAAAGTATATCTGGAGTATATGGATCACTATAGCGATTTAGAAAAACATATTGTTCATCAGACCACTTTCTTCCTATTTTTTTAAAATATTTTTTTTGTTTTTCTCTATGTTCAAGTAATAATTCTTTTAATAGTAAATCTAATGATAAAATTCTATTACTTTCAGGAGTTTTTAGAGGTCCGTCGCCTTTTCTCCAAGCAATTTTTTTCATAGTTACTTCATCGTAAATAGGTATGTTTTTATAAGCATTTTGAATATGATAAGTATTTTTTTCAAAATCAAAATCTTTCCATTTTGTACCACAGGCTTCTTCTGGTCTATCTCCTTGAAGTAACATACATAAGAAAGCTAAAGGGTCATCACCGTGATTTATATCCTTATTTTGAAAATCATTTATCATATGATTTATCCATAAAGCTCTTTGATCTTCTTCAATAAATTCATAATCTGCTTTTGATTTTTTACTTTTACTATTTGCTTTTAGTTTTTTGTTAGCAATAGGGTTAGTATTTATATAGTTATTTTGCTTGGCATATTCAAAAATTAATTTAAACGAAACAAGTAAAACTCTTTTTGTATCATAACATTTAATACCTTTAAAAATATTGTCAATAACACTAGAGGAAAAAGTAGAAATGCTATTATATTCTGGGTATTCTTCTAAATAAGGAAATACATATGCCCATAGATTTCTATTATAGCTTTCTAATGTTGTCGGACTTAAATATTCCTCTGTATCACAATCAGCTTTTGTTCTATTATTTAAATGTCTAAGCCACTCAATAATAATTTCACTAAATAATTTTTCATTATTATTAACTAAAATAGGCTGATTAGAAATGCTTGAGTTATTAGTATTATAAAAATTAATTGTATTTTCTTGTGAAATATTATTGTTATTGTTTATAAAAGTTAAAAACGTATTAAAAATATTTGATATAGAAGAAATATCAATAGATATGTTGTTAGAATTATAGTAATTTGTAGTATTATGTTCAGTATATACTATATTGTGAACACAAAATACAATATTTCCATTTTCGTCTTGATAAATTTCTCCTAATTTTTTATCTGTATTTTTTAAAGAGTCTTTAATTTTAGGTATTAATTTTTGTACTGCATCATTATAAGATTTTGTACTTGTTGCCTCAGGTCTTTTATTTGTTATATTAGGTATTTGCGACAATATTTCAGACCTTGCTCTAAATCTATCTCCTTTCATACTTAAAAGAATTTTAAAACACATTTTACTTAGGTCTATTCTTGACATCTTCGGTGTTGCAATCAATTTTTCCATTTATCATACCTCCAATGTTTTAAAGAGATATAATTGAAAAAATAGTTTGTGTTTTACTCATTTTACAATAATATCTCTTTAAAAACAATGTTGAAGTCATCAATATTTATAATTTCCGTAAGTACCAGAATTTTCATCAAACCACTCTTGTAGTTTATTTTTGTTTATTAAAATTTTTTTTTAAACCTTACAACGGGAAAACCTGGAACAGTTACAAGTTTTAGCATTAAATTTCTTCCTATCCCAAGCAATTTAGCAGCTTCTTCAACAGAAAGACTTAATTTTTCACTATCCATTTTTATCACTTCCATTTTTAATAGCATTTAACTTCTTTTCAGCAAATACTTTACCCTCAGCAATGTTTAGAACAATGCTTCTGGGATATAGTTTAAATGTTTGTTTCATTTCAATAGCAAAGTTTTGTAAATTAATTTCTTTTTTATATGTAGAGTGTAACATTGTTTCTAATGCTACTTGCCCATAAGCTATTGCTTCTTTTTTATTCATTACAAGCACCTCCGACATATGTTTTAAAAAGTTCAATAATATTATCCCATTTAATAATGGGGTTATTTGCAAGGTCAACCTCGCATCTTTCTATATATTTAAATGTTTTTTTACTTCTAATAGAGATTATTAGTTTTTTTCTTTTATCTGCTGTATATTCAATTTCTGAATATACTACGTTTTGTTTTTTATCTAATTCATCTGCCAATTTAAAAATTTCTAACAATTTTTGCTCCATATTCTTTCACCTTTACAAGTAAAACTTGCTACCTTTCTTTTATAAATTTTGGTACGTCTGCTGTACGACCAAGTTTTTTATCAAATTCATATCTTTTCTTTAAAGGGTTATATTTATAGGCACTACTATTCCATTTACGATATGTTTCATTAGTTAAATGTCTTGATTTAGACAATTCCTTAGTTGCTTTATAATGTTGCACTTGAACAAAAGAATAATTATCATCAATTCGTTTTTGTTCTCTTTTATTTTTCATAAAGTTTTTCTTATCTTGTTTTCTTTTTTGTTTTGATTTTTCTTTTCTTTCTTGTTTTTCTCCTAAATATCTTTCATCAGTTTTTATTATTTTTGTTATATATGCAGAACTTGTACCAACAGATTCTGCAATTTCTTTTACTGATAAGTGATTTATAAAAAATAATTCAATAATTTTATCTTTTTTGTTTTTCATTTTTTCACCTAAACTAGTTAATTTTTTGACCACAAAATTTTTGTATGGTAATAACATTAGAGAAAATTACTTAATCTCTAATTCTTTAATCTTATTTTTAAATGCTTTTTGTCTTTTCTTTTTTTCTTGTAATTCTTTATATAGTCTATATTTTAATTTTATTTTTGGAAGTAAAATATCAAAAATGAATAATATAACTATAAAAGAAATTCCTAGCAATACAAATCTTAAAAACATTTTTGCTCTCCTTTCACTTTAAATTGTACAAAAGCAGATAAGAGCTTGTCTTACCTGCCTTTGATTAAACATAGTGTGTCCTTTAAAATTTGCCCTTCACTTATATAACTTTACTTATCTTCAAAAAATTCTACCGTAATTTTTAAAATTTTTTAAAATCATAATTTTTTATTGCCTCAATTAATTTTAAAATTATGTACTGCTGTCTATCTTCATTACCATAAGAAAGCCTTTTTATAAATTTCTTTTTTCTATTTATAATCTCTAAAATTGCATTTTCATTTCCTTTTTGTGCCAATTTTCCCAACTCATAAAGTGATATATTTTTATACATATTAATTATCTCCTTTCATAAATTTTCTTAATTTTTTTATTGCCCTTATCTTTATTCTGCTAACTGATTTACTACATATTTCTAAAATTTTACTTGCTTCATCTTGTGAAAGTTCTTGGTTATAAAGCAAAAAAATAACTGTCTGCTCAATATCAGACAGTTTGCTTAAAGCAGTATTTAATTCAAGACAGTTTTCTACAAGATCAAAGTCAGTTGTTGCAGAAATAGCAACAGAATTTAAAATAGATGTATTGGAACTATCATCTATAAGTGTTTGTTCTTTTCTTGAAATATTTACTTCTTTTTTAAAATATCTTTTGGATGATAAAATAATTGTTTTGTTTAGAAAATTGTTAAATCTTTTTTCTTTTTCTTCTTGTGTAAGGTCAAAATTATCCTTAAATGTGTTCATATTTTGTTCCTCCTAAATTATTAAATTTAGGTCTTTTACCTACTTAAGAGGAACTTTTCGAATATTAATAAAACCTCCTTTCCTATAAATTTTAATATATAAAAATAAGCCTATTAACCTAATTGAAACGAATTTTCATATGTGTTTTTAAAATCTTACGTATTTCGACAAAATTCTTCTCAATAGGTAAATAGACCCAAGGATATTTTATAGTGATAGATATAGTAGTTTGTAATATTTTAAAATGGTATTTTATGGTAAATATAGGTAAAAAATAAAGGAAAATATACCTCTTCGACAAGTTTCGACACAAAAATTTTGTAATTTATGGTAAAATAAATTAAAGGAGATGGTGCATATGAATATGAAAAAAGCATATGAAAAATCCATACAAATTATAAAAAAAGAAAAAATATCTAATTTAAAAGATTATACTAAAATTGCAAAAGAAAAGAACTTACTAAGTGCTGTAAGTTTAGAATATATTTCACGAAAAGAATTCAACAATTTACTAAGAGATATACTAAAAGGAGCTTATCCAAATGGGTAGGCTCTTACTGTTTAAAATAAGAGATTTTGAAAATTAGTACACTTGAAAAAATTAGCAAAAAGTATTTACAAATACTCTATTTTTGTGTAAAATAATAAAAGTAAACACGACAAAAATAATGCGAAAAATAAAAACAAATGAAAAGGGGAAAAAAGTAGATGACAAGAACACTTGAAAGCCTTATGGCTGTATATATATATATATATATATATATATAAGTAGTTTATTAGAAAATAATAATATGATAAAAATAATAAAAAAGATAGTAATAAGAGTCTAAATTTGGACTTATTATTGCTGTCTTTTTTGTGTTTTAAAACAAAATAAAGAGAATAAAAAAAAGAAAGGAAGAAGGATAATGGAAGAAGAGAAAATTAAAAACAAAGAAAAATTTAAAAATACGAAACAACGAGGAATTACACTTATTGCTTTAGTTATAACAATTATTGTACTATTAATACTTGCAGGAGTATCAATAGCAATGCTAACAGGAGATAATGGAATACTTACACAAGTACAAAATGCTAAGGAAAGAACAGAAGAAGCAGGAGATAAAGAAAAGATACAATTAGCAGTAAATGCAGCACAAATTGGAGATAGTGGATATCAAGATTTAAGTCAAAATAATTTACAAGGAGAAACTGATAGAGAATTTGGAGAGGGAAAATCAGTTGTAAGAGATAATGGAGATGGAAGTTTTACAATAAGTTTAGTAGATAGTAAAAAAGAATATACAGTAACGTCAAACGGAGAAGTTGAAGATGGAATAGACTGGAATGAGGCAATGACAAATGCAAAAACGCCAGAAGAACAAGAAATAACAAGTAAAAATGTAATAGGATTAGGGACAAATGGACAAGCAGTAAATATGGATTTATGGCTATATTGTTTTGATACAGTAACAAATGGCTATGGGTTAAATAGTCAGGAAGTATTTCAAAACACAGAATACAATCCGAATGGAACAAATACAGAAACAATAAGGACGGCAGGATATAAAGGAACAGAAACGAATGGAAAAGATATTATAATACCACAATATATAAGTGTAGATGGAGGAAATACATATAGTCCAGTTACAAGTTTATATAGAGCATTTGATAGTAACACTAACATCATAACAATGCCAGTTATACCAACAACTATCATCAATATGGTTTGCACGTTTGAGAAATGTACAAATTTGAAAGAATGTATTATTCCAAGTTCAGTACAAAATATAAATTGGTGCTGGAGTGCAACAGGAATAGAAGAAATAAGTGAAATTCCTGATAGTGTTATTTATATGAGAGGAAGTTTTGCTTATTGTAGTTCATTAGAATATGTAAATCTAAAAATGCCAAAAAAAGTAATAAATATGGATAGAACGTTTGCTGAGTGTGAAAATTTAAAAGAAGCAAACTTAATTTTACCAGAAGGATTAGAAAATATGTATATGACATTTTATGATTGCATAAATTTAATAAAAGGTCCAGATATTATACCTGAAAATGTGACAAATATGACTCAAACTTTTCAAGGAGATACAAAACTTACAGGAGAGATGACAATAAAAGCATCACCTACAGTATATGGAAATGTTTTTAGAAATGCTGCAACAGATGAAGAGGCTAAAATTGTAATAAAGGCAGGGAAAGAAAATTTAGAATTTTTGAAAAACATATTGCAAAAAGAAGGATATTCTAAGGATGATGTAGTTGGTGAATGGGAATTATAAAATCAACTAATACTAGTAAAAATGTTGCTAGAACTTAAAAAAGTTATAAAATATAATAGTACAGTAAATAATAAAAGTACTATTGTATCTTTTTATTAAAGTGAAAGATTTTTTTAAAAATATAAAATCTTTCAGTATGTGTAAAAATAATTTCAAGATAAATTTTTTAAATTATTGATAAAACCTAAAAAAAGTTATAAAATACAATAGTACAGTAAATAATGTACTAAACTGCTACCGCAGTGGTCGAAATTTAGAGTATGCAATGTAAATAAATAGATAATTTGAAAAAATATAGATTCTCCCTTATAATATAGTTATGTGAACTATCACAGAAATATATTATAAGGGAGGTTTTGTTTATGACGAATAAACAATTAGAAGGAGATTTTTTATTATAACTTATTTGATAGAGTTAGTAAATCTTCATCATCTGTATGTAAATATATTCTTGTAGTATTTAAACTGCTATGCCCTGCTTGATTAGCTACTTGTTCTATCGTATAGCCAGCATTATGTAGGGCATTTGAGCAGAAAAAATCACGTAATAGATGAGGGTTTAATTTACCTTTTATATTGCAAATATCCTTATATTTTTCTAATTGTCTATTACAAAAATTCCTATTTAGAGGTTTTAATGTATTTTTATTTTTTTGTCCTATAAAAAGATAAGGGTTTTTAATATTCATTTCTTTTCTTTCTTCAAGATAGTCTTGTATGGCATCATACATTGAGTTATTTATTATTACTTGTCTAAATTTATTTCCTTTTCCTATCACATTTATAAATCTGTCATCTAATCTAATATCAGTTATTTTAATTTTTACTAATTCACTTTCTCTAAAACCGCCATAGATTAACATACAAATAAAACAAAAATCTCTTTTAGCATTTTTAGTATCCTTGCTTGAATAATGTTTTAATTTCCTTATATCATCATTAGTTGGTAACTTCTTTTTGGTTATTGGTTTTTGAATTTTTATAAAATCTTTTTCTTTAATTACAATATCTTTTTGTATGTTTTCTTTAATTAAAAATTGATTATATAATTTTAGTGCTGATAGTTTTCTATTTATTGTGGCTACAGATATGTTTTGATTTAATAAATAGCTTTTATACATAGATATATCAGGGTGTGTAAGATTTTCTAACTTTTCGCCATAAGAGTCTTCATAGTATTTTTGAAATAATTTTACATCACTTGCATATGATTTATATGTATTTTCTGACATACTTTCATTTTTCATATATTCTATAAATTTGTCAAGCATTAAAAATCCCCCTTTCAATTATGTTACATTTTCTTATTACTATTTTACTCAATTATGTTACATTTTTCGCGTGAAATTTGTCGAAAATATATTAAAAAAGTATCATAATGGTACTTATGTTACATTTTTTAAAGTTTTACTTTTTGCTCTATATAATTCAATATAGAGCATTAAAGTTTTACTGATTTTCTTTATGTTTTTTATTTTTTAATGAAAAACTTGAAATTATTATATCCATACCGTCTGAAATGCCATTTTTATAAATTAATTGGTTTTCTCTGTAATGGTATAAATATAAAATATGATTGTACTTACTAAGCAGATCTTTTAGTTTTTCTCGACTTTTTGGATGTATTCTAGTATCAATAAAATTGTCAATTTTATCCTCTAATTTACTTAGTTCGAGCTCTAATTCTTGTAAATTAACGTCTTTTAGTTCTAATAAGTCATCGTCTTCTTTTTTATCATAGAGTATATCTAAAATATCATAAGCATCATTAAGAGAATTAGGTTTTTGCATACAAATCACTCCTTTCAGATTTTATTTTATAAAATTATTTTAAATATGGGAACGTTCAAGTAAATAAAATTTTTAGTATATTAAAAATGTCTGAAAATATTGAAAAGTAAGGAAAAAATTTTTTTATGAACTCGTTATTGAAAGTTGTAAATAAACAAAGTACAATATAAATGTGTATAAAAGATTATGTTATAGATTTTCTCTATAACTATCTATAAAGATTTTATCTTTATAGCATAGCTACTAAAATAAAGTTAGTAGTGATATTTCTGTATTTTATATACAGCATAAAACTTGGGTTAAAACATATGCAAATATATAGATTATTTGTTGTGTCTAAAATAATAAGAAAGTATAAAGTTAAATGTTCCCCCGCATTTAGTATATACTTTCTATTTTTTTGCCCAAATAAGAAGGAAAGGAGGAGTTAAAAAGAAAATCTTTTTACACAAAATATGCAAATAAAAAGGAAGGAGATTTTTGTTATGGAAAGTGGTTTTGATTTTTACTTGTATGAAACATTATTTAAAAATTGTTTTATTCAATGTTCATCATACGCAAATGGAAATCTACAACTAAGCCTATATGGACTTGACCCTAATGTAAATCAAGTATCACATTTTGCAGATATTACATTAGAACAAGACAATGTTAAACTAAAAGACTATGAAATTGTTGTAGATAACAAGTTTAAACCTACATTTATACCACAACTTAAAAATTTAGACATTATAAAAGAACAAACACGTATGTGTATAGTAAATGACACATTTTATCCAATTTATACTATTGATTTATCAAAAATCAAAGAAAATTGTTATTACATAAGAAATTTAATTGCAGCATAAATTAAATGAAAGGAAGGAATAAAAAATGGAACAAAAAAGAATTTTATTACCACTTGCCGGAAAAATACAACATGGAAAACAAGAAGAAAGTAAAAAAGGAAGAAAAATTGTAGAATTAGGCTATTTTATTGCAAAAGCAGAAAATGAAACATTAACTTTTTTAGAAAATCGTTTTAATGAAAAGTATCCTAAAAAACAGCTAATTCATATAAGATTTTTTGATGAAAAACCTTATACAGTAAGAAGAGTTAGATATAATCAAAGTGGAGCAGTTTGTTATTGTCCGTATGAAGAATCGCAAGGAAAACAAAAAGTATCAGGAATATGGAAACCAGTAGAATGTAACGAAGATTGTACATATAGAGCAGTTGAAGAAGGAAAGAACAAACCAGATTGTCTCTTTGAAGGAAATCTAAGATTTTTATTACCTGAAATTAGTGAGGACAGAATATGGCGAATGCAAATTAAAGGTTATCAGTCTATATTTGCTTTATATGAATATATTAATTTTCAGAGATATTTAGGAAAATCATTAATTGGAGATTATTATTTATTTTTAAAAAAGAAAACGCAGACGAGTAAAGACGGAAAATCTTATCAAAATTATGTGCTTGATATTGTAAGAAAAGAAGATTTTATTTTAAATGAAACCAGTTTAAGTAATGCAGAATTATCAACAGACAAAGGACAAAATGTGGATAACTCTATTAAAATTCTTCCAGAAATTGAAAACAATAATAATTCAGTTAGTAAAGAAGAAACAAAAGTAAAAAATAAAGAAAAGACAAAAACTACAAATACAAATAAAACAGCAAGTAAAGAAAAAACTGTAGTAGAACCAAAAACAGAAGTAGTAGAAAATACAATTCCTGAAGATTATAAGGACTGGTATTTACTTTTAGAAAAAGAGTATAAAACTTTGACAAATGCTGGAAAACCAACAGAATATTTAGTTGCGAGTTTTGTGGATATATATGATAACGTAAAAGAAGTAATTATTGCACCTCAATTTGTAGATGAAATTTTGGAGTGTGATACTGGAACAAATGTGATTTTAGATTTAGCAGAAGCAGGAGATAAAATTTTTACAAAAGATATTAAGTTCGTAAGAAAAGTAAAAAAAGATGTAGCAGCATAAGTCAGGATATATACTACTACACTAATTTGAAAGAGTTATATAAATAACTCACATACATTATAAAAAATAATATAAAAAAATGTCAATATTCAAGTAAAAAAAATAGGAGGAAATTCAATTATGAAAACTTTTACATATAAAAATTATAAAGAGTGCTTTTTTAGAGTTGGAAGTTATGCGGCAGATAAAAAAGCAATGGCAATATCTATCGAAAATAAAACTGATGGTCCAATTAGTACATGTACTGTATATGATATATACACTTGTTATAGTGAACATATTACAGCAATAAAAAATTATTCTGAAAATTCGCATATGACAGATTTTTTAACTAAATTAAAAGTCATTGATTCAATAATTTGGAGAGAACCTTGCAATAGTTTTGTGGCTGATACTTTAAACTCAAGTAATCCTCAAACAATAGACACTTGTGTTATAAACACAGAAGAGTTAAGAAAATATGCAAAGGAATGGACTTATAATGTATAATAAATTTAAAGATGGAGATAGTGTAATTGTGAATGGAATTGGTAAATGCAATGGAAAAAGATATAAAAATAAAATTGGAAAAGTCATTTGCCGAGATCCGTTCTTTTTTGATTACAATATTCAATTTGAAGACGGAACAGAAGATTGGATTGATGACATATACATAGAAAAATATGAAAGCGAGGAAAAACAATGAAAATAACTTATTTAAGAACGAAAGGTTTTAGAAAATTTGAAAATATTTTTGAAACAGAAATCTTTGATATTACTGAAATAATAGGAGGTAATGCAAAAGGAAAAACAACAATTCTTTATTCTATTATATGGGCTTTTTTGGGAACTAACTTAACTGGTGATGATAAAGTATGGTTAGGAAATAAAAAAAGTGAACACTGCTATGTTGAATTGCATTTTATAGATAATAAAGGAAATAACCACATACTTCTAAGATATAAAAATAGATATGATAATAAAATGAATTTTATTATGTTAGATAATAAAAAAATAGAACAAAAAGAATTACAACAATTTTATAAAGATAAAAAATTATTCTTATCTATTTTAAACATAAATTATTTCTTAAATAAAAAGCCAACTGAACAAAAAGAGCTAATTGATAAATACTTACCTAATATAGATATAAAATCGGTTTATAGCAGATTAAGTGATTATGAAAAAAATTTATTAGAAGGTTGCCCCACTAATATAACTCAATATATACAAGAATTAAACGATAATAAAAAAATGTATGAAAATCAGATGAAAAATATAAGAGGGAAAATTGATTATGCTCAAAATATTATTGATACAACTATTATTGAAGAAATAAAGACTTTTGAAAAAGAAGAAGAACTTAGCTTAGATAGACAGGAATTATCATATCTAACTACAGATAAAAACTTAGCTACAAGAACAAAGCAAGAAAAAATAGTAAATGAGCTGGAAAAGCAAAAAGAATCATTAGAAGAGCAGATAGATGAGCTATTTTCTAAAATGCAAGAAGAAAAAAGAAAGTATTTATCTGTTAAAAATGCAACTGATGCATATTGTCCTTTATGTAAGCAAAAATTAGAAGAAAAAGGCAAAATCACAGCTATTTTTAATATGAAAAAAGACCTAGAAGAAAGTTACAATAAAAAAGTAAAGTTAGATAAAGAATTTCTTGTTTTAAAGGGAAAGTTAGCAGTAGAAAAATCAAAATTACACTCTTGTGAAAATATCTCAAATAATGAAGAATATCCCGGGCAAATAAACAGCTTAAAAGAGAAAATAAACAATTTAGAACAAGAAAAAATGGATATAGAAAAACATAATAATACTGTTTTAATAAACCAAAAAAATATAATGACTGCAAAGGAAGATATTACGAAATTTAATAATAAAATTCAAGAATTAAATGGACTTATAGAAAATATAAAAAAAGTAAAAGAAATAGCACAAAAGTTATATATTAACTACTTAGAGGAAAAAATGAAATATGCAACAAAGTATTTAAAAAATGTAAAAATACAATATTACAAAGTATCAAAAGAAGATGAAATTTTAAAAGAAGATTTTATAATTCTTTACAAGAATAATGAACTAAAAAATTTATCACGTTCTGAAACTATTGCTACAATGCTTGAAATAGGGAATATGTTAAATAAAGTTGCAAATACAGGTTTTCCACTTTTTATTGACGATAGTGAAAGTTGTGCTGATTTTAATTTTATAGAAGAATACGCAAAAGATACACAAATATTAATTTCGAGAGTTCAAAAAGGTCAAGATTTAACAATTACAAATTACAAAAATGAGGCTATGCAAATTGCTGCATAGTCTTAAAAAATAAATTATATAAAATTGGAGGAATACATATGAAAATCAAATGTTTATTAGTTATGCCTGGTAAAGAAGTTCAAAAAGTTAGAATACCAGCAAATATAAAATTTATAAAAGCACTTATAGGAAAGAATTTATTAAACATAAAAGCAAATGAAAATAATATTATTATTGCAAATCAAAATGCTAAAAATGATGAATTTAATAGGCTTTTTGGAGGATATATCTTATATGGAACATTTATTGTAGTTTCTATAAAGAAAAATCGAAGAATATCTATGAAAAAGAAAGATATAATAAGATTTAGCAATATTTTTAAACTTTCTAAGCATCAAAAGAAGATAGAAAAATTCAAAGATGAGTTTTTAGAAGAATATTACTATAGACAAAGAAAAAACAAACAAAAAAATAGAAAGCATAATAAAGAGCAAATCTTTAAAAATGCAGCATAAAAAATTGAAAGGAAGGTAAAAGTTATGAACAAATATGAATTAATTATTATAGTTAGTATAAAAACTACAGAGGATACAAGAAAGGAGATATTAGATTCTATAAGAAATTATATTTCTAAAGAAGGAAGTATTTTAAACATTGAAAATATTGGTGAGAAAAATCTTGCATATTCAATAAGAAAGCAAAATAAAGGAATTTATTATATAATTACATTTAATGATATTCCAAATGAGATTTCGGGTTTACAAAGCCTTTGTAGAATTGTAGAAGGAATTTTAAAGTACATTGTAGTTAAGAAAGATGATGAGGAAGGAAGGTAAATAATTATGAACAAAGTAGTACTAATAGGTAGAATTACAAAAGATGTGGAATTAAGATATACAAAAAATACAAATAATGCAGTAGCATCATTTGTAGCAGTAAATCGTGCTTTTGTAAAACAAGGAGAAGAAAGAGGAACAGATTTCTTTAATGTTGTTGCTTGGAATAAATTAGCAGAAAGTATTTCAAAATATGTTGCAAAAGGTCAACAAATTGCAGTAACAGGAAGACTAGAAACAAGAACTTGGGAAGACGACCAAGGTATAAAACATTATGTAACAGAAATAATAGCTGAAGAAGTAGATTTTTTAGAAAGAAGAAAAAACAAAGAACCTAGCGACGATATATTAAATGGTACATCTACACCTATACCAGATTTTACAGAAGAAGACGAAGTAGAA
Source organism: uncultured Clostridia bacterium (assembly GCA_944387475.1). Classification (GTDB taxonomy): domain Bacteria; phylum Bacillota; class Clostridia; order TANB77; family CAG-508; genus CAG-269. Next base: position 2,146 of record CALXFB010000025.1, on the reverse strand, counting down.
ACATTAGGTAATGATGATTTACCTTTTTAAAAGGAGGAGTTATGTATGAATATAATAACAGTTAAATATGAAGACGATTTCTTTCCAAGAACATTTAACGGACGAGATTATTCATATTTTACAGAGCAAAATGTCAGTGTTGGTGATATAGTTATAGCGCCTACAAAGTATGGTGAAAAAATTGCAAAAGTAACAAGAGTAAATATTCAAGAAAAAGAAATAGAAAATATTAGACCATTTATGAGAAAAATTACTAAAAAGCTAAACAAAGATAGATATATAAATTTTAATGAAATCTTAGAGGAAGTAGCATAAGTTTATGAACGAAAAACAAATAGCTAAAATCTTAATAGATGAATTATCAAAATTTCAGTTTGTTATTCATAGATATGATGCAGTTACAACAAACTCTATCTATTTAAAGTTAGATTTTGGTGTTTGTTGTGGTATTAGAATTGCAGATCATAGTGGAAAAAAGAAATACCATTATAGATTTAATATTGTAAAAGGATATAACGGAGATAAGGTTATTTATTCAAAAAATCTTATCTCCTATTTTTATACTTTTGAACAAATATCACAACTAATTGAAGATGTAATACGAGAAAAAACAATGAAAATTCAAAAATATGGTCTTAATAATTATAAAAAATATATGGAAAGAGAAAAGGAAGATAACGAACTTTTCCAAAGATTTAAGCAAATAAATTGAAAGGAGCTATATAAATTATGAAAAAGAATTCAAATAAAGCAAATAAAACAAAAGAATTGTTTAAAAAAATAGTTGAAGGTGTAACAAATATCATAGTTTCAGGTGAGTATGAAGAATTTTTAAAGTTTAGCAAAAATTTTCATCAATATAGTTTCAACAATATAATTCTCATATATTCACAAATGAAAGAGGCAACACAAGTAGCAGGTTTTAAAAAATGGCAAGCTATGGGAAGAAAATTAAAAAAAGGTGTTCACGGAATACAGATAATTTATCCAATAAAAAGGAAATATACAAAAATAATTGAAGGACAAGATAGTTTACTAGATGAAAATAAAAAAGAAGAAATAGAATATCTAATGTATAGATATACTTATGTATATGATATTTCACAAACTGTTGGAAAACCACTACCAATAGTTAACAAATTTTTAAATAGTGATAACAAAGAAGAGCTTTATGATTTTTTAAAAGCATTTTCACCTTATAAAATAGAAGAGGATGATATTTTTGGAAATGCTAAAGGCTATTGGTTTGACAAAGAACAAAAAATTATAATAAAAAAATCATTATCTATAAATGATAAGGTATCTGTATTATTACACGAACTAACTCACGCTTTTTATGATGATTTTAATTATAAAGAAGATAGGAATTTATCAGAGACATTTGTTGAATCAGTTGCATACATTGTAGCTGATTATTTCAATTTAGATACATCTTTATGTAGTTTTAGATATATAACTTCTTGGGTAGACGGAGATGTTAAGTTATTACTTGAATTAGGAGATAAGATACAAAAATGTGCTAACAGTTTTATTAAAAGATTAGAAGAATTTTATAATAATGGTAATTTACAAATAGCAATTTAAAAAAGTTTAAGGAGGAATTAACAATGAAAATCATTGATACTATTTTAGCAAAAGAACAAACAAAATTAACTTTTAAAGAAAGACAAGTAGTTTCAGATTATTTTAGATATTTAGTAAACAAAGAATTTGACGATTTTAAAAAATCTTATTTAAAAAAAGAGAAGGAAGAAATTTTTGAAAAAGCATATCTAATTGACTGTTATGAAAATATACGAATGACATTAAATAATTTGAGTTTTGCTACTACAGCTAAATTATTAAAATATTTAAATGGAGACTATATTTCATATATGTATGATTCTGATGTTAATGACGGTGTAATTGATTATTATGAAGATATTGAAAAACGTATTTTAAACGTAGTAACAAAATTACGTATCCATAATGAACAAAAAGCAGCATAGACGTTGTAAAAGGATAAAGTTATATAACCTACTCTATATTTTCATAGGGTAGGCTATTTTTTGTATTTCTATATAATAAATTTTTCAAAAATTATTTACAAAAGCATATTTTTTGTGTAAAATAATAAAAGCGAATACTTTAAAAATACATAGAAATA
>CALXFB010000024.1 GCA_944387475.1 uncultured Clostridia bacterium | reverse complement strand
ATTTTGAAAAAGCATTTAAGAAAATAGTAGAAGAAGAAGGAAGAAAAGAAAGAGAAAATGGAATGCAACGAGGAATACAACAAGGAATAAGAAAAACAATAAAAGGATTTTTATTACAAAATGTAGCTGATGAAATAATAATAAATGCAACAGGAATAAGCAAGGAAGAATTAGAAAAGTTAAAATTACAAATGGTCTAAAAGAAAAGGTAGAAAGAGTGATGTCTTATGTCTAATTTTGAAAAAGCATTTAAGAAAATAGTAGAAGAAGAAGGAAGAAAAGAAAGAGAAAATGGAATGCAGCGAGGAATACAACAAGGAATGCAACGAGGAATAAGCAGAAAAGAATTAGAGAAATTAAAATTACAGGTAAGAATGAATAATCGTGAAACATTATATTTAACATTATTAGAGGACAGATTTAATCAAGGGATTGGACAAGAAATTGTACAATCAGCAATGCAAATGCTAAGAAATACTAATACAAGTAAAAATGATTAGAAAAATTGAAGCAAATTAAAAGGAGGCATGAATTGGGATTAGAATTAATTAATGATATAATAAATAAAGTAAAAGAAAGTGACTTTGTACAAAATTTTATGGAGGAATTAACAGACTATTTAAGTAATAAAGGAGATAATAAGTTGGAAAATGAAACTGGATTAAAAAAAGAAAATGTTTTATATCAAGTGGTAGATTTTAGTTCAAAAGGTGTATATTTAAGAGATACAGAAACAAATAAAGTATTTGAAGAAACCGAAATTCCACAAGAGTTAAAAGAAAAACTAGGAAATGATTATGTATTAAGTTATAAAGATGGAAAATATGTATTTGAAGAAGAAATAACAGATAAATTTATGAACAGTTTAGTTAGTATAGGAGAATATCAAAAAGCTAAAAATCAATTTGAAAAAGAAACTAATATATTAGAATTAAATTCTGATACAGTATATAAGATAAAAAATAAAACAGATGAAAGTAGTATACTAACATATGGTCAGAGTAAAGAAATAGAAGCACCTAATGAATTAATACCATTTTTTGCAAAAGAAGGAACAAATCTATATTACAAATCTGGAAAATTTCAAATAAAATAAAAAAATAGTATCAAAATAAATTTTCTTATGCTAAAATAATAATAGAGGTGTAAGAAAATATGAGTAGAAACAAGAGAAAAAATACAGAAAAAATTATAAGTTTAATAATTTTTTTAATATTAATAGGAATAAGTACATTTTTTGGAAAAGATATAATAAATGAAAATAAAGAAGTAAATAGTAATATTAGTTCGTACGCAAATATTAGCGAAATACCAGAATATAATGGAAATGTTTATGTAGAAATAAACAATAATAAACCATATTTTAAAGAAGAAGAATATGTAATAGAAAGTTTTGAAAAATATAGTAAGCTAGACGAGCTTGGAAGATGTGGTGTTGCATATGCTAACATAAGTAAAGAAACAATGCCAAAAGAAGGAGAAGAAAGAGAAAGTATAAGTAGTGTTACCCCTACAGGTTGGAAACAAGAAAAATATGATGGTGAATACTTATATAATAGATGCCATTTAATAGGTTATCAACTATCAAATGAAAATGCAAATGAATGTAATCTAATCACAGGAACAAGATATTTTAATGTAGAAGGAATGTTTCCATTTGAAAATAAAGTTGCAAATTATATAAAAGAAAATGAAAATAATCATGTGTTATATAGAGTAACACCTGTATTTGAAAATAATAATCTTTTGGCAAAAGGGGTGGAAATAGAAGCATACTCAGTAGAAGATAATGGGAAAGGTGTGTCATTTAATGTATTTATCTATAATGTGCAACCAGGAATAAACATTAATTATAAAACAGGAGAAAGTTCAAAAAATAATGGAAATTAATATTTAAGAAAAAATTAATATATAAGGCGGGAACTTTTCTTGCTTTTTCTTATATCTTATAGTAAAATAATGGTACAAAAGCTAAGGAGAAGGAAATGAAGGATTTTTGGAAGGAAGAAAGTATAGAAACTGTTAAAAAGATAAACAAAAAAAAGCTTGTTATAACAGTAATAATGGCAATAATAGTTGTTGCAATAATTATTATCGTGGGATTATATTTATCAAATAAACAAATAAGAGAATGGATAGATAAAAATATATTCAGAAAAGAAATTGCACAAGATACTGTTGCAACAATAGATCTAAAAGAAGAGCAAAATGGGAAAATATACGCTTTCAATAGATATATCGGAATATTAAATCAGACAAAATTTACTATATATGGAAATACAGGAAATCAAGAAGAAAATTTAGATATACAAATATCAAATCCAATATTTAATTCAGCAAATAGATTTTTAGCAATAGCAGAAAGTAAAGGACAAAAATTCTATTTAATAGAAGATAAAAGTATTTTGTGGGAAGGAGAGACAGACGGAAATATTTCACAAATACATGTAAATAAAAATGGATATGTAGCAGTAGTTATAACAGGTACGATTAATAAAACAGTAATAGAAATGTATAATCCAGAAGGAAAGAAAATGTTTACAACGTTTTTAGCAAGTACAAGAGCAGTAGATGTTAGTATTTCAAATGACAATAAATATTTAGCAATAGCAGAAGTAGACACAGCAGGAACAATGATACAATCAAGTATAAGAATATTATCAATAGATAAAGCAGAAGATGACCCAAGTAATTCATTAGAAAAAACATATACGAGCCAATCGGGAAAACTAATTACAAATGTAAAATATCAAGATAGAGACAAATTAATCTGTATGTATACAGATATGATAACACAAATAGAAAATGAACAAGAAAGTGCATTAATAGAAATAGGAGATAAAAAAGTTACATTTCAGTCAATAGATTTAGAAAACAATGCATGTTATGTAGAAGAAAAATCATCAGGACTATTTACAGCAGATTCGATTGTAAATATAGTAAACATAGATAATAAAGAAACTAAACAATATACAGTAAACTATGTAGCAAGAGAAATATATTCATATGGAAGCATAATTGCATTAAATTTAGGAACAGAAATAGAATTTATAAATACTGGTGGATGGCTTGTTAAAAGATACATATCAAATCAAGAAATAACAAATATAGTGGTGTCAGACACTATTGCAGGAATAATTTATAGAGATAAGATAGAAATAATAAATTTATAGGGGTATAAAATATGGGGATTATAATAGATTTAATAATAATTTTATTTATATTGTTATCAGTTTACTTAGGGTATAGAAAAGGGCTTGTAGCACTTGGAATACATTTAATAGCATTTGTTTTAGCGTTAGTCATTGGGCTAATATTATATAGGCCAATAGGAGATTTAGTAATTAATACAACAAGCATAGATGAAAATATGCAAAACAGTATAGAAGTGAAATTAGAAGAAATTATAAATAATGAAGAAAACAATGATTTAGAAAGTAATTTAATAGGAAATGTAGAACAAGATGCAATATCAGAAGCAGCAAGGAGTTTATCAATTAATATAATATATGGTGTAACTATTATAGTTTTATTTATAATACTTAGAATAGCATTAGTATTTGTAAGTGCAATAGCAAGTAAAGTTGCAGAGTTACCTTTATTAAAACAAGTAAATAAAACAGGTGGAGTTATATATGGATTAATTAGAGGATTATTAGTAATATATGTTATATTATTAATATTAAATCTAATTATAACATTTGAGCCACAAGGAGCTTTAAATGAAGCAATAAATAGCACATATTTAGCAAAAATAATGATGAATTATAATGTTTTCAATTTGTTTTTCTAAAAAATGTCTATATTTGTTGCATTATGTTAAAAAATTTGCTATACTTTTATCATGAAATTTTTTAGGAGTTGAGTATTTTGAAAGAAAAAAATAATAACAAAAGAGGAAATAATAAAGGAAATATAAATAAAAGAAATAACGTAAAAACAAAACAAAAAGGAAATAAAAAAAAGAAAAAAGTATGGAAAAGAGTTTTATTAATAATATTACTTATATTATTAATTGCAGGAGGAGTTTTTGCATACAAGGTTCATAAAAATGGAGGAGGGCTTACGGGAATACTAGCAACAGCAGTAGGTCATGATGAAAATACCAAAAAGAACTTGGAAGAATTTAAATGTTTAGTATTAGGAATAAGCACAGATGAGGAAGGAGCACTATTAACAGATACAATAATGGTAGCATCATACAATCCTAATACACAAAAAGCAACATTGTTATCAATTCCAAGAGATACTTTCACAGGAACAAATCCAGCAAAAGCAACGCCATACCAAAAAATAAATTCAGTATATAGCAGAAAACAAGATCCACAAGATGTTTTAGATGCAGTAAATCAAGTAACAGGTCTAAATTTAGAGTATTATATAATAGTAAAAACAGAAGGATTTATAAAATTAGTTGATGCAATAGGTGGAGTTACATTTAATGTGCCAATAGACATGGACTATGATGACACATCACAAGATTTACACATACACTTAAAAGCAGGAGAACAATTCTTAGATGGAGACAAAGCAGAGCAATTAGTACGTTTTAGGCATAATAATGATGGAACATCTTATCCTGAAGAATATGGTGACAATGATTTAGGAAGAATGAGAACACAAAGAGAATTTATAATGGCAGTTATAAAACAAACAGTAAAAGTGGAAAATATATTTAAGCTAGGTCAAATATTAGATGTAGCAGAAGAAAATGTAATAACAAATGTAGATTTTAATGTAGCAAAAGACTATATACCATATGCAGTAGAATTCAATACAGCAGATTTATTAACAGCAACATTACCAGGAGAAAATACAAATAAAAATGAAGTTGGTACATGGGTATTTGTAGCAGACGAGGAAGAAACAGCAATATTAATACAAGAATTATTCTATGATAGAGATAAACCAGAAGAGGTAACAGATGGAAATACAACTGGAAACATAACAAATTCAACATCAGCTTCAAGTTCTGTTTCAACAAAGACAAAATCAGAAATAAAATTAGAAGTAATAAATGGTAGTGGAACAAGTAGTAATCTACAAAAAGCAGTAAATGAATTAGAAGAAGCAGGATATAATGTATCAAGAACAGGTTCAACTAATACAACATCAAAAACAGTTATTATGAACAAGAAAAATGTAAGTGGAGCTGTATTAGAAGGAATAGAACAAATATTAATAGTAGGAACAGTACAAGATAGTACGTCAAGTTCAAGCAAAGTGGATGTAACGGTTATACTAGGAAGAGATTATAAGTAAATAACAAAATGGAAGTAAACATTATAATAAAATAAATAAAAAATAAAATTTATTAGATTAAAAATATACAGACAAGTTATCTATTTTCTCTTAGATAACTTATCTGTATAAAATATATTATTTAACAAACATAATTATATTATATTAGTATTTACAAATATTATTTATTCTTCTTTTGTAGATTTGTTTTTTCTTATTTTAATAATAATTATCCATATAATAGATATTAAAATTATAAATAAAAGTCCAATAGAAAGGTAAATAACAATATTTGACTCTTCAACATCATGTGAAGCAATTAATTTAGTTGTATAATTCACGCCATTAATTTGATAAGTAACTTTGCCTAAAATATCACCTTTAGAGATTGGAGCAGAAATATTATCATTTAAATCTATTATAGGAGTAAGATTTAAATTATCATTTACATTTACTAATGCAGGTATTGTTTCTGAAATTAATAAATCTAAATTCCTTGTATTATATGATGCATTATTTACAGTTATATTTGTTACAATATCATTTTCATTAATAACATTTTCTAAAGCATAATTTGAAAAAGCATATTCATAAAGAGATTTTGTTATATTAAATCTATCATCATTCCCAAGTACAACACAAATAAGTTCTAAATCATTATTATAAGCAGCAGTAACTAAACAATGTTTAGCCTGTGATGTAAAACCAGTTTTACCAGAAAAAACATATTGATAATAATATTCATCACCAGCAATCAAAAGCTTATTTGTAGAATCATATTTCCTAGGTCCCCACATATTAGTAGCAGGAATTGCACAAGAAGCTTGCCCGCTTATTTTTCTAAAAGTCTCATTTTCTAAACAATATCTCATAAGAAAAGCTAAATCATATGCAGTAGAATAATGATCATCTTCGTGTAAACCATATGCATTAGTAAAATGAGTATTATTTAAGCCTAATTCATTTAGCTTGGTATTCATCATACTAACAAAACTACTTATAGATCCACCAACATATTCAGCTAAAACATTAGCAGCATCATTTGCAGAATGAACAAGTAAAAGTTCTAATAATTGTCTAATTGTAAGTTGTTCACCAACTTGTATATCAGCAATAGAGTACCCCTCAGGAATGCTTGAAACAGCTTCATAGCTTGCAGTTGTAACATCATCTAAATTAGAACAATTTTCTAAAGTAAGAATAGCGGTCATGATTTTAGTAGTACTTGCAGGAAACATTCTTGTATTTTCATTTTTAGAATATAGAGGTCTTGTAGTCCTGCTATCTATCAAATAAACACTCCCTGTATCAATAGAAGGAGCATCAGAAGCATTGCTAATATTAAAATATGTATTTAAAAAAATTATTAAAATTACAAAAGTTAAAATTATTAACAACCTATTAACTTTAATCTTAAACATTTTTTGAATATTCAATTTACAACTCTCCTTTTAATTACCTAAATAATATACAATATTTCGACAAGTTTTTCAATAGAAAACAAGTGAAAATTAAGTGAATTATTTTAAATTATTTTAAACTTTTCAATTAAAAAAATATTAAAAATTAAATAAAAATAAAAAATATAAAGTTTAAAGTATAAAGTATATAGCATAAAGCATAAAATATAAAATTTTATAAAAAGAAAGAAGGTATTTATAATGAAATATATTAATAAAAAACAAAAAATATTATTAATAGCAATTATATCTATTATAACTTTAGGAGTAGGTTATTATGCATATAAATCAAAAGCAAATGAAGAATTTAATTTAGAAAAGCAAAATTTAGAAATAGTTGGAAATGAAGACATAGATAATAATGGGAATACTAGTGGAAATGAGGAAAATAGAACAGAAGAAGAAGGTTTAGGAAAAATAGTAGTACATGTATCAGGAGCAGTAAACAATGAAGGAATTGTTGAATTAAAGGAAAAATCAAGAGTAGCAGATGCAATAGAAAAAGCAGGAGGAGTAACTGAAAATGCTTATATGAAAGATATAAATTTAGCAACTCTATTAGAAGATGGTATGAAAATATATATTCCAACAAAAGAAGAAATAGAGTTAGAAAAAAACGGACAAAGTGGAAGTATAGGAAATATGGGAGGAGTTGTTAGTAGTTCTGCAAATGAAAAAAATACAAATAATGGAGAAAATGAGGGAATAAAAGAAACAAATAAAAAGATAAATATAAATACAGCAACAAAAGGTGAATTAGACACATTACCAGGAGTAGGTGAATCAACTGCAAATAAAATTATAAGTTATAGAGAAGAAAATGGAAAGTTTAAAACAATTGAAGAAATAAAAGAAGTAAGTGGTATAGGTGATAGTAAATATGAGCAAATAAAAGACTTAATAGAAATTTGAGACAAAAAGGGACGGGGAATTTTTGTCTCAAAATATAAAACAATGAAAATGAGACAAAAGATTAATTGAAAAAGTAAATGTAAAATGAGACAAAAATTCCCCGTCCCTAAAAATCTCACTATAACCATTCTTTGATGACTTCCTTTTTTATGTTTAAATTTCCACTTCCTGTTCCAATTTCTATATTAGGCCTTGTGTTACCATGATAGTCACTTCCACCAGAAATATATAAATTATTTTTTCTTGCGTATTCTACTAAAATATCTGATTTATTGTTATCAGAAGACGAAGGATGAAAACATTCTATTCCATCTAATTCTGAAGTTTTCCTCAAATCATTTATAAAACTAATAGTATCATTAAATTTATACTCAAAAGGATGAGCTAAAAAAGCCATTCCATTAGCTTTATGAATAATATCTATTACTTCCTCATATTTAGGTCTAAATTCCATGCGGTTTGTAAAATATGGACTTTGTGGATTTGCTAATCCTTTTCTAAAAAACAAGTTAAAAGAATTACTAAGTTCTCCCAATATTTTAATATTCTCTTTATGAGAAATTAATTCATTATAAATAGATATTTCCATATATTCTGTTACCTTTTTTGGTTTTTCTATTTTATCTTTGTCATATATTATACCAAGCTTATCACATGCTTCTAATAATCTTGTAGCACATGTTATCTGTTCGTGTTTTAATTTATCTTCAGAATAGTAATTTTTGCTCCATTTGTTTATTATATCTGAATTTACATTATATCCTAAAATCTCAAAACTTCTATTTTTGAAGACAGCATATAATTCAGTTCCTTGTATAATTTTACCCGTAAAAATTTTGTTATTGACTAAAACTTTATCATTATATTGCTCACAAGTGTTGTGGTCAGTTATAGAGATATATTCTAAGTTTTTTTCTTCACACATCTTTAAAATTTCACTAATTGTTTTATCTCCATCTGAATAGATGGAATGAATATGCATATCTACCATAATATTTCCTCCAATAAATATATTACAAGAACAATATATCATGTATATAAGCATTTGACAATTGTAATTAGCAGATAAATATCGTAAAAATGAGACAAAAATTCCCCGTCCCTAAAAATCTCTTGACAAAATAAGAAATAAATAGTAAAATGTTAGCGTAAACTAACAAAAGGAGAAAGGTATGAAACTAACTAATTCACAGGAAGAATATTTAAAAACTATATATTTATTAGAAAAGAATAATAAAAAAGTAAGGGTAACAGATATTGCAAAAAAACTAAAAATAACAAAACCTAGTGTAAATAAAGGAATAAATGTATTAAAAGAAATAGGTCTTGTTAATTATGAGGCATATGGAGATATTATGCTTACTGAAAAAGGCAAAAAATTAGCATTAAGTATAATAAAAAGACAAGATATATTAGAGATGTTTTTAGTAAATGTTTTAGAAATACAAAAAGATGAGGCAATAGAAGAAGCAAAAGCATTAAAACATGCAATATCAGAAAATACTGCTTTAAGATTAAATAAATATATTACAGAGGTTTTAAATTTAGAAGAGTTAGAATGTGGTTATAATATTAATAATGAAAAATGTAGAAATTGTTTAAGAGTAACTGCAAAAAATAGATTGAAGGAAAACAAATAGGAGGATATTATGTTAGAACTAAAAGATGTATGTTTTACAAGAGATAATAAAAAAATATTAAATAATATAAATTTAAAAATAGATACAGATAAATTCATTGCGATAACAGGACCGAATGGTTCAGGAAAATCAACATTAGTGAAAATGATAATGGGAATAGAAAACCCAGATTCAGGAAAGATTTTTTTTGATGGAAAAGACATAACTAATTTAAGAATAAATGAAAGGGCAAAATTAGGAATTAGTTTTGCTTTCCAACAACCTGTGAAATTTAAAGGAATTACAGTTTTTGATTTATTAAAAATAGCAATTGGAAAACATATAACAAAAAAGGAAGCATGTGAAGTTTTATCACAAGTTGGACTTTGTGCAAATGAGTATATAGATAGAGAAGTAAATGGGTCTTTATCAGGAGGAGAATTAAAAAGAATAGAGATTGCCACTGTTGTACTTAGGGGCTCTAAACTTGCAATTTTTGATGAGCCAGAAGCTGGAATAGATTTATGGAGTTTTAATAACCTAATAGAAGTTTTTGAACATATGAGAGAATTAGTAAACGGAACAACTTTAATAATATCTCACCAAGAAAGGATATTAAATATAGCAGATGAAGTGGTTCTTATGAAAAGAGGAAAAATAGAAAAAATAGGAAATAGTAAAGAAATATTAGAAAATAATATAAAACCTAATATTAATTGTTGTAAAATAAAAAAGGCAGGTGAAAATAGATGTCAAAATTAAATGATGAAATGTTAAATGATATAGATGAAGGATTATTAGAAGAAGTATCAGGTTTAGAAAAATTAAAATCAGGAGCTTATAATATAAGAAAAAATGGGCAAGGAATAGAAAGAAAGGTAACAGAAAATGTAAATATTATAACAAAAGACGATAAACCTGGGATTAATATATATGTAAAAGAAAATGCAAAATTTGAAATTGTACATATTCCAGTTATAATAACTGAAAGTGGGTTAAAAGATTTAGTATATAATGATTTTTATATAGGAAAAAATGCAAATGTATATATAATTGCTGGGTGTGGAATTCATAATGACCATCATAAAGATACAGAACATAATGGTATACATAGATTTTTCTTAGAAGAAGGAGCGAAAGTAAAATATGTTGAAAAACACTATGGAGAAGGAGATGGAAATGGAAAAAGAATTTTAAATCCAGTAACAGAAGTATATTTAGAAAAGAATAGTTCGTTAGAGATGGAGAGTACTCAAATAAAAGGAGTAGATTCAACAATAAGAGAAACAAAAGGAGTTTTAAAAGAAGGTGCAAATTTTGTTGTTACAGAAAAAATAATGACACATGGAGAACAATTTGCTAAAACTATATTTAATGTAGAATTAAATGGAGATAATTCAAGTACACATGTAACATCAAGGTCTGTTGCAAAAGATAATTCTAAACAATATTTTATTTCTAAAATATATGGAAATGCAAAATGCTTTTCACACAGTGAATGTGATGCAATAATACAAGATAAAGCAATTGTTACAGCTACACCGGAAGTTACAGCAAATAATGTAGATGCAAATCTTATTCATGAAGCGGCAATAGGAAAAATTGCAGGAGAACAAATAACAAAATTAATGACATTAGGGCTTTCTGAAGAGGAAGCAGAAAAAGAAATTATAAATGGATTTTTGAGGTAATATTATGAGTTTTTTAATAAAGGATACAACAAAAGAAGAAAGAAAAAAGATTGTTAAAAATGCTTTTGGACTAACAATTTCAAGTAACGAAATGCCTTCTAAAGAGGTTATTGTACTTACTAAAAAATATATTAATGGTGAAATGGAATTAGAAGATGTGCAAAAAAAAGTAATAGAAATGTATAGAAAGAGGTAATTATGAAAGATCCTTATGTATTAAAAGATGGAACATTAAAAAATAAGCTTGGAATTACAGATTACGAAGAATTAAAACAAGCGGAAACAGATATAGGATATGTTAAATTAATAAATGCAAATCAAGAATTACATGAAGAATGTACACCTGAATTTTTAAAACGAGTACATAAGCATATTTTTGGAGATATATTTGACTGGGCTGGAGAATATAGAACAGTTCCGCTATATAAAACAGAAATTGTAATTCCGGGATTAAGCTTAGAGTATGCAAAACCTAAAGATATTGAGCCAAGGTTAAAATCCGAAATGGAAAAAATGAAGAATTTCGATTGGAGTAGAAAAGGTATAGACGAAATAACTAAAAGTTTTTCAAGTTTTATTGCAAAAATATGGAGAGTGCATCCTTTCAGAGATGGTAATACCAGAGCTATCTTAACTTTTTCAAGTATTTTTGCTAAACAACATGGCTTCGAAATGGACATGAGTTCTTTAGTAAATCACTTGGGAAGAATAGTAGATGAAGAAACAGGAAAAGTTACAAGATATAGTTTAAGAGATAAATTGGTGCTTGCAGCTTTAGACGAAAAAGATTATCCAGAACCAGAACATTTTGAGATTCTTATAAAACAAGCAATAGAAGATGGGATAAATAAAAAAATAGGGGATTTAAGTGAGATAATTGAAAGATAAAAGAAGACCAACAAAAAAGTTAGCCTAAAATTTTAATAAAGATGTAATGTGTCTTCAATAACATATGAAACTGGTAAAACTTCTTCAGTGTCTGAATTTATTTTAAAAATTGGATTATTTGAAGAATCTTTATAAACAGAAACGGTTACTGTACCACACTTTTTTATATTAGAATTTTCCTCTTTCAAATTTTCACCCCCTCTTTTTTGCACTTCTTGATTATATAATAAATAAAAGAAAAAAATTGTTGGATTTTACAAAACTAATAAAAAGATTTATAAAAATGAGAAAATGAATTTTTATATATAAAAGTAGCCTTCATATTAAATTTAATTGTTTAAAGCTATTTGTACTATATCTTTTTTATTATATAATACACATTAATCAATAATACAATTGATGCCATAAAAAAAATTCTTAAGCTAAGCAGTAAGAAAAATTGGTTGCGGGGGATAGACTCGAACTACCGACCTCAGGGTTATGAGCCCTGCGAGCTGCCAACTGCTCCACCCCGCGATATATGATTGACTTTTATATAAGATTATGATATTATCTTTCTATAATTAGTACAATATTAATTTTACTACGAAAAAGAGCTAATGTCAATAGAAATTGCTAAAAAATACTTTCTAATCTTAGAAATTTGTTCTAATAATATTATTATATGAAAAAATAAAGGAAATATTACTAAAAAATAATAAAAACTCAAAAAAAGAATAAAATAGTAAAGGAGAGAGTAAAATGGATAAAACTATACCAATGATAATATGTTTAGTGCTACCATTTTTAGGAACAACTTTAGGTTCAAGTATGGTATTCTTTATGAAAAACAAGATGCACACAAAAATAAAGAAAATATTATTAGGATTTGCAGCGGGAGTAATGTTAGCAGCATCAATATGGTCACTTCTATTACCATCAATGGATATGTCAAAAAAGCAGGGAGTAATAGAATGGTTACCAGCAGCAATAGGATTTGTATTAGGAATGGGATTTCTATTAATTTTAGACACAATAATACCACATTTACATTCAAATGGTAAGAAAACAGAAGGACTGAAATCGAAATTTAAAAAAGAAACAATGTTATTATTTGCAGTAACATTGCATAATATACCAGAAGGAATGGCTGTTGGTGTTGTACTTGCAGGAGCAATCACTGGAAATATTGGACTTTCTCTTGCAGGAGCAATAACGTTAGCAATAGGGCTAGCAATACAAAACTTTCCAGAAGGAGCCATAATATCAATGCCTTTAAAAACAGAAGGTGAATCAAAATGGAAAGCATTTTTAGATGGAGTATTGTCAGGAATAGTAGAACCAATAGCAGCAATAATAACAATATTTGCAGTAGGGTTAGTTACACCAATATTACCATATTTATTAGCATTTGCAGCAGGGGCAATGATATATGTAGTAGTAGAAGAATTAATACCAGAATCAATGGAAGGAAAACACACAAACATAGCAACAGTGGGAGTAGCATTAGGATTTGTGTTAATGATGGTTTTAGATATTACTTTAGGGTAAAATATATTAAAAATTAGGAGGAATTTAAAATGAAAAATGAATTAGTAATCAAAAAATGTAAATCATGTGGAGCAACAGTTAAGGTTATAAATGACTGTAATTGTAATGGATGTGGAATTATATGTTGTGGAGAGCCAATGGAAAAATTAATTCCTAATTCAGTAGATGCAGCAGTAGAAAAACATGTACCTACATATGAAAAAGTAGAAGATGAATTGTTAGTAAAAGTAAATCATGTAATGGAAAAAGAACATTATATAGAATGGATAAGTCTAGTAAAAGAAAATAAAGAAATAACAGTAAAATTATATCCAGAACAAGAAGCACAAGTAAGATTTCCATATGTAAAAGGAGCAACACTATATGCATATTGTAATAAACATGGGCTATGGAAAAAAGAAGTAGAAGAATAAGGAGTAATAATGGAAGTATTATTTGCAACGACAAATCCAGCAAAAATAAATAGATATAAAGAAAAATTAGAAAAAAATGGAATAAAAGTTTTAACATTAAAGGATTTAGATTTAAATATAGAAGTAGAAGAAACAGGAAAAACTGCAATAGAAAATGCATGTATAAAAGCTAAAACCTATGGAGATATATCAAAGAAAATAACAATAGGGTTAGACACAAATTTATTTTTCGAAAATGTAAAGCAAGAAGAACAACCAGCAACACATGTAAGAAGAGTAAATGGAAAAGTTCTAACAGATGAGGAAATGATAAAATACTATAAAAACTTAGCAAATAAATATGGAGGAAAAATAACAGCAAAATGGGTAAATGGAATAGCTATCTATAATGGAAAAGAAACAAAAACATATAGTTATGATAAAAGCAAATTTTATTTAACAAATAAGGAAACTAAAAATAGAATACCAGGTTATCCATTAGAATCAATAGGAATAGCACCAGAATTTAATAAATTTATTGCAGATTTAAATAAAGAAGAAATACAAGAAAGAGAAAAAATAAAAGCTAAAAATAGTAATGAAAATATTGCAGAAATTATTTGTGAGCTTTTAAAGAATATGTAAAGGAAATTTTAATATGGATTATTTATTTACTTTTATAGAAGGAATAGCAAGCTTTATTTCGCCATGTGTATTACCAATGCTTCCTATATATATTTCGTATTTTATAGGAGAAGACAATAAAAAAGTATCAAAAGCAGTGATAAATTCTATAGGATTTGTATTAGGATTTACAATTGTATTTATAGTTTTATCAATACTTGCAAGTAGGTTGGGTGGAATAATTAGTAATAATATCAAATATGTAAAAATATTATTTGGTATAATTATAATTTTACTTGGTTTAAACTATATGGAAATATTAAAAATAAAATTATTAAATAAAACAAAAGGAATAAACAAAAAAGTAAAAGATTTAAACTTTTTTAAAGCACTGGTTTTTGGAATGTTATTTTCAATTAGTTGGACACCATGTATAGGAACATTTTTAGCATCAGCATTACTTTTAATTGCAAAAAACCAAGATATGGTAAAAGGAATTTTATTAATGCTTATATATTCAGTTGGACTTGGAATACCTTTTATAATATCAGCAGTGTTACTAGAAAAACTAAAAGAAGTATTTAATTTTATAAAAAAACATTATGATATAATAAAAAAGATTTCAGGAGTAATTTTAATAATAATGGGAATATATATGATATTTTTCTAAGGAGATGTTATGAGTAAAAAAATAGTATGGTTTATAATATTTGCTTTACTTGTAGTAGTAATTATTATATCAAGTATATTTATTAATAAAAAAACAGAAGAATATATAC
Organism: uncultured Clostridia bacterium; assembly: GCA_944387475.1. Classification (GTDB taxonomy): domain Bacteria; phylum Bacillota; class Clostridia; order TANB77; family CAG-508; genus CAG-269. Next base: position 13,499 of record CALXFB010000024.1, on the reverse strand, counting down.
AAGGAAGCAATAGTCAAAATATAATAAATGAAAATGAGGAGGAAGATAGTATGAACGTTTTAAAAGTTACAGATGATACATTTGAACAAGAGGTATTAAAAAGTAATATACCAGTATTAATAGATTTTTATGCAGACTGGTGTGGCCCTTGTAAAATGTTATCACCAATAGTAGATGAAGTAGCAGCAGAAAATGACGATATTAAAGTTGTAAAGGTAAATGTAGATGAAGCACAAAATACAGCTATAAAATATCAAATAATGTCAATACCAACATTAGTGGTTATAAAAAATGGAAACGAGGTTAATCGTTCTGTTGGAGTTATTGATAAAGATGAAATTATAAATATGGTAAAATAAATATTATAAAATTAGTTTAGAAAAATATTTTTCTAAGCTAATTTACTTTAGGGAGGAAAGATGAAAGTTATAATTGTAGGAGGAGTTGCAGGAGGAGCAACAACAGCAGCAAGATTAAGAAGATTAGATGAAAATATAGAAATAATAATGATAGATAGAGGAAATCATATCTCATTTGCAAATTGTGGTCTTCCTTATTATATAGGTGATGTGATAAAAAATAAGAAAGACTTATTATTACAAACACCAGAAAGTTTTAATAAAAGATTTAATGTAGATGTACGTGTAAGGCAAGAAGTTATTTTAGTAAATAGCAAAGAAAAAAAGATCAAAATAAGAAAATTAGATAATAATGAAGAATATGAGGAAACTTATGATAAATTAGTATTATCACCAGGAGCAGAGCCAATTAATCCATTTAAAGATTTAAATACAAAAAAGATAAAAACATTAAGGACTGTAGAGGATACAATAGAAATAAAAGAATATATTAATAATAACAATATTAAAGATATTGCAATAATTGGTGGTGGATATATTGGTGTTGAAATGGCAGAAAATTTAAGTAATTATTCTAATTTAAATGTAACTATTGTACAAAAAGGAACACATCTAATAAATCCATTAGACGAAGATATGGCATGTTTTGTACACAATAGAATAAAAAATAAAGGTATAAATCTTATATTAAATAATGGGGTAGAAAAAATTGAGAATAAAGAAAAATTAGAAATTACTTTAAGTAAAGGAAAAATAGAAGCTGATTTTGTTATTTTGTGTATAGGCGTAAAACCAGAAATATCACTTGCTGAAAGTGCAGGACTAAAGATTAACGGAAAAGGAATTTTAGTAGATGAATACATGAGGACAAGTAATAAAGATATATATGCACTAGGAGATGCTGTTATTATTAAAAACTCTATAACAAACAATGATATGTATTTAGCACTAGCAGGACCAGTAAATAGACAAGCAAGAGTTGTTGCAAATAATATAGTAGGGAAAGAAACTAAATATGAAGGTGTTATTGGAAGTAGCATTTTAAAAATATTTGATTATAATTTAGCAATGACAGGTTTAAATGAGAAAATTTGCATGGAAAATAATATAGATTATAAAACTATAATTGTATCACCTAATTCACATGCAGGATATTACCCAGGTGCAGAAATGCTAACAATAAAAGCATTATATAATAAGGATGGAAAAATTTTAGGCACGCAAGTATGGGGAAAAGAAGGTGTGGATAAAATCTGTGATATTTTAGCTACAGCAATTAAAATGGATTTGACAGCTTATGATTTAGAAAAATTAGAACTATGTTATGCACCACCATTTTCTTCAGCTAAAAGTCCAGTAAATATACTTGGAAATAGCATTGTAAATGAATTAGATGGATTAGTAAAAACTGTTGCTTGGAAAGATGCCCATAAGTTAGTAAAAGAAGGTTATGAAATTTTAGATATTAGAACCAATAGAGAATATGAAAAAGGAAATTATAAAAATTCAATTCATATACCAGTAGATGAGTTAAGAAATAATTTAGACAAATTAGATAAAGATAAAAAATATTTAGTATATTGTAGAACAGGGCTTAGAAGTTATATTGCATGTAGAATTTTAATGCAAAATGGATTTGATGTTTATAATATTACAGGTGGATATTATTTTTATGATATGATAAATAATTATTAAAATTTCTAAAAAATTTTAGAATTGTTATTATAAAGTTTTTGAGATAAATTATATATCGTAGAGACGACACAAAGTAAACAATATAAAAAATACACAAATTTTAAATTTACATTTATTTGTGTATTTTTATTTTAATTATTGTTTTTCTTCTTTAATAGCTTTATTTATATATTCTATCATTTTTATAAAAGATATATATTCCCTATTTTTCATATACTACAACTCCTGTCCTTTTAATTTCTTTATCTATTTTTGAATTCTCGATAATTTCTGATTTCTCAAAAGCATCAACATTTTTATTAAATTCTTCTTCTATTCTTGTAATTAAGCTATATAATTTAAAGCCCATTAATTGTTCTTTTGTGTCTATTACTAAATCTAAGTCACTGTTTGCTGTTGCTAAATTTTTAGCATAAGAGCCAAAAAGTATAACACTATAAACAGGCATGTTTTTTAAAAGTTTTTCCAAAATTTGTTTAATTTCATTTATTGTATATATTTTTTTACTCATACATATCATCTTCAAACATATTATTTAAATCATTTATATTATAACAAAATATTTAGTTTTTTACAATATATTTGAAAAAGTACTTGACAATGGAAAAATATTCGCTTTTGTTTTGGTATAATAACATATTTTTCTATATTAAAAAAGTAGTAGATTATTCTACTACTATTAGGGAAATATTTATACCTAAACTTTCGGAAGAACTTTTATAGGCAAATTTTTTTATTAACTATATATGTGAAAAATTAATTACTTAATTTATATAATGCATATTGATTTAATGATACACCTTCTTGTTCTGCTTCTATAGACAATTTATAGTGTAAAGATTTTGGTATTCTAACTACAAATTTACCGCTAAAATTTTCGTAACCTACAGGTAATGGTACTTCAAAACCACCTTCTAATTTTGCTTCAATCCATCCTTCCATTGCTTCCATCAAATTTTTATATGCTTCTTCAAATGTTTCACCGGTACTCTGACAACCATCTAGTTCTAAAATACGAGCATAAAAATAGGAGCCACTTTCATCATTGACTGGATGAATTATATAATTATATGGCAAATTTAAATATTTTTTAACATCTTCCATAAAATACTCCTCCTTCCTTTTTAATAAGTGTACTCAAAGAATAGACTTTTTATTCGCCTATTCTTTTAAGTACATTTTTCACATATACAGCCTTTAATGGATTTTCTTCTTTTATCGTGATTACATCACCACGTGTATTTATAAATTGCCTGTGAGAAGTTCCGTTTTCTGGGTTTCATTTTATATCCATTGTACTCCAAAACTTTTGCTAATTCTTGAAACCTAATTCCATTTGGCTGTCTTTTCATCTTAAGTATTAACTTACTTATGTCTGGCATAAATATTCCTCCTTTAACAGAAACATTTAACCTTTCTTTAAGATTAAGTATATGATACCATATTTAGTACTAAAAGTCAATAAATTAAAGAAGGTTTTTCAATAAAAATAAAAAAGTACTTGACAATGTCAAAAAATGGTAGTATATTAATATTGTCAATGTGAAATGTTTTAAACTATTACAAAAATGTATTTAAAAATGTGAAATGTTTTAAAAACACATTGATGTTAAACTATTACATAAGATGTAAAATAGAAAAGATAAGGTGGTGAGAAAATGAAGTATTATAATTTAAAAGTAGTTGTACTATTAAAACAAAACTTAGAAAATTTTGAAACATATGAGAAAATAGGAAACTTAATATCATATGGTATGTTAAAAGATAAAACTTTAAAAGAATTACATGAGAAAAATACTTATAAAAACTATGTTTTCTGTAATTTATATCCAGTACAAAAAGATGGAGTGTATAAAGAAAATAATATTTATTTCTTTGATTTAAGAGGTATTGAGTTCCAAAAGATGATAAAGTTCAAGCAAGTACTTGACAATTTAGAAAACGAATATTTTAAGATAATTCAAATAAATTTCCAGACATATGAACAAAAGAATATAAAAAAATTAATAACATTAACACCAGTAGTAATAACAAAATTAGAAGGTGGTTATGATATTGAAAATGATTTAGAATTTGTAAAAGAAAGAATATTATCAAACACGCAAAAGAAATATAAAAATATATATGAAACAGAAGCAAAAGTGGATTTTATTAAAAATATTACAAAAACAAATAAGAAACCAATAAAAGTGCCTTACAAAAACAAAAGTGTACTTGGAAATAAATTTGAAATAGAGATAAAAGAGGATCCAATGTCTCAGAATTTAGCATTTTTAGTATTAGCAGTAGGGTGTGGAGAAAAAAACAGTAACTTGGGTTTCGGAATGTGTATGGCAAGGTAGGAGGTGAGAAAATGACATATGATTTGTTAAATGCTTTTAAAGAGTATTTTAAAGATGATAAAGTTGTTTTGGATACATATAAACTAAATGATGGATTTTATTACGTAATAGATGAAGATGGAACTTTTGAAAAATTAGAAGTATTAAAAGGTGAAAGTGATGACTATGAATTAGAAAAATATATAAAAATAAGAGATTTTTATAGTAAATATCTAAATTCAAATAAAGCAATAGACACAACATATACAGAAGAAAAAAATGGCAAAAAATATAATATGCTTAAAAAAATTTGTAGTAATAATATTTATACGTTATTTTTCAAAAACAAGATGGTTCAAGGGTTATGTAATAAAGAAGCTACAAAAGATGCAGTACCTATAGAAGTGTTTAAAAAGGGAATTGAGAAATATTACGATTCTTTGATGAAATTAGGGGATAAGGAAAAAGAAAAAATTTTACTAAATGAAAAATATAAAGAAAAAGAAATAGAAGAGAACAAAGAAAAAATGTTAAAGGCATTTTCTATTGTATATGAAGATTTAAAAGATAAAGATATGCCTAAAGAAACTTGGATAAAGATTTATCTTAAAAAAGATATAGAAGAATATAAAAGAGTAAGTGATATTTATTTTAAAATAAAGCTATTTAACACAACTGACAACAATGTAAAAGTAAATGAAAATGTTTACGGAGCTAATAATTATAATTTTGGTTTAAACAGTAAAAAACCTTATTTAGAACTAAAGTCTACACCATTTAAAGTAGGTTCACTTATAGATAACGAAGAAATAGACATAATGAACAAAATGTATATATGGTTATATAACAATGGAGTATCAAGTAATTTAGTAAAATTACCAACAGATTGGAAATTCCACGGAATACCAAAAGATGATGAGAAAATAGAAGACAAAGATACATACATATTAAAAGTAGCAGGTAATAATGGTGTTGCAAGAATTGATGATTTTAGATATACGAGTCATTATAATATAAAAATAAAATCATTTAAATGTAAAAACTATTTAGATAAAGAAAAATTAATTACATTTGAGACAGAAAATATATATGAATTAATTAAATATACAAGCAATATATGGTTTTCAGAAAATGAAAATAGTACGAGAAATTATATAAGAGATGCTTATTATGATTATGATTTAAAAATATCAAAATCAATGCTTGCGAATTGGAAAAAAGAACTTTTAAAAAGATATAGTGATGTATTTTTTGAACTATTTGAAGAAGAAAAGCCTGATAATTTTATAAAACAAATTGACAATATTGCTGTAGAAATTGTAACCAATATGTTTATAGATGGTTTAAAACAGAAAAAAACATATATAGGAAATGCGAGAAAAGCTTTTAATTTATGGATAGCATATAAAGAATATTTTAATAAAGAAAGTGAGGAGCAGAAAATGAAAAGAAATGATATTTATGAGCAATGTGAAAAAATAGTAAAAGAAAAAGGCAAAATAGAAACAGATGAGCAATATTATTTTTTAGCAGGACAAGTTGCATATTATTATTTAACAAGAAGTAAAGCAAGTAAACTAACACAAGATGTTACAGAGCCGATTGTTAGAGCAAGAACGGTAGAAAAATTAAAAGATGAACTAAAATTTTTATTTAAAACGTATGGATATGATGTATTTTTAGTTTTTCCAAAGTTGGGAAATATATATTCACAATTAATGTCTCAAGCACCAGAAGGTAAAGTAAAAGATTATAGCGATATGTTACTTGCGGGGTTACTTGCAAATAATTTATTCTATAATGAAAAAGAAAAGAAGGAAGAAATAAAAAATGGAGGTAATGAAGATGAATAGAGTATATGGAGTAATAGGAGTAAAAAGTAAAATGGCAAACTGGAATGCTGATTTTTCAGGAAGACCAAAATCAACAACAGATGGAAAAGTTTTTGGAAGTGATAAGGCTTTTAAATATCCGATTAAAAAAATGTGGGAGACTGAAGGTGAAAAAGTTTTATATATAAAATCATATAAAGCTGATAATAAAGGAAATTTACAAGCAAGAACATTAGCAGAAAGATTTAATCAATTATTTGACAAAGATGTAAAAGATATAAAAGATAAAAAAGAAATATTAAAATACTTATTTACAGCAATAGATGTAAAAAACTTTGGAGCAACATTTGCAGAAGGTTCAAATAATTTAAGTATAACAGGGGCAGTACAGGTTGGACAAGGTATGAATAAATATGAGGGTACAGATACAGTAATACAAGATATATTATCACCGTTTACAGATGCAACTAAAGAAGGAGCACAAAATACTTCTATTGGTAAAAAAATCGTATCAAATGAAGCACATTATTTTTATCCATTTTCAGTAAACCCTGAAAACTATGATATTTATACAAGTGAAATAGAAGATTTAGAAGGATATACAAAAAAAGATTATGAAAAATTTAAAGAAGGTTGTTTAGTTGCAGCAACTGCATATAACACAAATAGTAAAATGGGTTGTGAAAATGAATTTGCCATTTTTGTAGAGTGCAAAGAAAATAGTAAATTATATTTAGCAAATTTAGATCAATATATAGAATTTATAAAAGAAGAAAATGATAAAGATATTATTGATTTAAGTAAATTAGAAGAAATATTAAATGATGAAAAGGTAAAAGGAGAAATAGAAAAAGTAGAAATTTATTATAATTCTTATACAACTAAATTAGTAGGAGCATGTGAAAGTGATATAGTAAGAGAATTATTTTAGAAATGGAGGAAACATAAATGGAAACAATAAGATTTGATTTAAAAGCTACTATGGCAATAATAAGAAAGCCAGATAGTAATGAAACATATTATACATATAATTTTCCTCACAAAATTATGCTTTTAGGTTTACTTGGTGCAATTATAGGTTTAAATGGATATAATTATTATTCATTACAAAAAAGTTTAGGAAAAAAAGTAAAAGAAATTCCAGAATTTTATGAAAAATTAAAAGATTTAAAAATAGGAATTATACCTAAAATAAACGAGAATAATTTTTCAAAAAAAATACAAGAATTTAATAATTCAGTAGGTTATGCATCAAAAGAAGCGGGTAATAATTTAATAGTTAGAGAACAATGGCTAGAAAGCCCTTGTTGGGGAATTTATATTTTAGAAGATGAAAGTGAAGAATATAAGAAAATAAAAGATTATCTTTTAAATAAGAAATGTGAATATATACCTTATATTGGTAAAAATGACCATTTTGCAGACATAGGAAATGTAAAAATAGAAGAAATAACGAAATTAGATGGTAAGATAGAAAATATAGATAGCATTTATGATGAAAAAATAGCAAACAAGAAAGAAGGAATATTTTTTGAAAAACTAGGTTTTGAAGATGATGAAAACAAGAAGAATTTCTATTATAGAGAATTATTACCTGTAGAATTAAATGAGAAAATAGGTTATAGTAAATTTTTAAATTTTATATTTACAAATGAGAAATTAGATATAGACGAAAAATCTAATATTTATAAAGTAGATGGAAAAAATATTTATTATTTTTAGAAAAGGAATAAAAAAATGGAAAATGATTATATAGAAAACATTTTAAAAAAATTGAACCATATATATTATGCACATAAGAAAGCCAGTAATGAGAAGGAATTACTGGCTTCTCATCTAAAATTAACATATAAATATTATAAAAAAATGGAAAAAGATAAAAACTTACATATATTAACTAAAAACATAATAAAATTAACATTTAATTGTGATGAAAAATTAGTAGATGAAATATATGAACTTTTTAAACAAGCAATTTATTATCACGATATAGGAAAAATAAATCCGCTATTTCAAAAAAACAAAATGGATAATGATTTAAAAATTAAAGTAGAAAATACAGATGATACACATGCGGCTTTATCTGCAAAAATATATATTGATTCAATAATAAATGAGGCTAAAAAAGAAGAAAAAATTGAAGAAGAATATATTATTTATTATGTGGGGTGTTATTTTGGATATATAATATCAAGACATCACACAAAATTAGAAAGTATAAATAAATTGTTAGATAGTATAAAAAATAAAAAGATACCAGAGGTAGAGGGCTTACAAGAAAGTGTGTATGGTAAGCTTTTAGATAAAGTTAAAATGGAACAATATTTAAAAGCTTTGAATATAAAGCCGATAGAAATGTATATCTTATGTAAGTTATTATATTCTTGTATAATAACGGCTGATTTTTATGCTACATATGATTATATGTCGGGAAAAGAAGTCAATTTCGAAGTGAAAAGAGATAATAATTTATTTAATAAGTATGAAAATAGTAAGCTGTTTAAAAATATTAGAAGTTATGAAAATAATGAAATTGATTTAGAGGGAATAAATAAATTAAGGACAGATATGTTTTTAGAAACAGAAAAAACATTAAAGGAAAACTTGGATAAAAATATATTTTATTTAGAAGCACCAACAGGTAGTGGAAAAACTAATATGGCAATAAACTTAGCAAGAGAATTATATGAGAATAATAAAGATATATCTTCTTTAAATTATATTTTTCCGTTTAATAACATTATTGAACAGACAGATAAAACATTTAATAATTATTTTAAAAAATATAAAGATTATGTTGTAGTTAATTCAATTTCAGCAATGACAGAAGATAATAACGAGGTATTAGATTATGAAAAAATTTATACTAAAAATATATTTAAACAATATCCAATTATAATAACATCACATATTAATTTGTTTGATACTCTATTCGGAACAGGAAAAGAGAAAAATTATAGTTTATATAATTATATAAATAGTGTAATTATTTTAGATGAAATACAAGCTTATTCTAATAGTATATGGAGAGAAATGATAGAGATGTTTGATAAATATAGTAAATTGTTAAATATAAAATTTATTATAATGTCTGCTACATTACCAAGATTAGATAATTTATTAGATGAGAAAAATTCGAAATTTTGTGCTTTAATTAGTGATGCTAAAAAATATTATGAAAATGACTTGTTTAAAAATAGAGTAACATTAAATTATGATTTATTATATGAAAAAATGAATATAGAAAGATTATCTGATGAGATATTAAAATATAAAGATAAAAAGGTTTTAATAGAGTGCATAAAAAAAGATACAGCAGAAGGCTTATATGAGTTGTTAAAAGAAAAGTTTTTAGATGTTTATATAATGACAGGTGATGATAATAAATATTCAAGACAAAAAATAATTGGAAAAACAAAAGAGGATAAGCCAATTATTTTAGTTGCAACACAGACAATAGAAGCTGGTGTCGATATTGATATGGATATTGGTTTTAAAGATATTTCTTTTTTAGATGGTGAGGAACAGTTTATTGGAAGAATAAATAGGTCTAATAAAAAGAAAAATTGCATTGTGTATTTTTTCAACTTAGACGATGCAAGAGTTGTGTATAGAAAAGATAAAAGAATAGGTTATAATTTGTTAAAGGAAGAAAATAGAGAGTTATTAGAAAATAAAGATTTTGGTTTGTTTTACAATAAAGTTTTAGATAGAATAAAAGAAGAGAGCGAAAGTTATACAGAAAACAATATTGAGGAATTTAAAGATGAGTGCTTATTTATTAATTATCAAAAAATAGAAAATAAAATGGAATTAATTAAAACTGATACAATAGATATTTTTATTAATTATATACTTGATATTAATGGAGATAAAGTAAAAGGGGAAGATGTTTTTAATAAATATAAAGAAATATGTAATGATAATGAGTTATCTTATGCAGAAAAGAAAGTTAAATTATCTCAAATATCTGAACTTTTAAGCTTGTTTACTTATTCTATACATAAAAACCAATTAAATTTGATTGAGGGTGAAAAGAAACTAGGTTTTTATTATATTAAAGATGGTGAAAAATATATGGATAATGGTAGGTTTTGTAGAAGTAAATATTTAGGAAAAGGAGAAGAATTGTTTTTATGAGAATTACAGGAACTATTATAAATTATTATTTCCATTGTAAAAGACAGTGCTATTTGTTTGCTAACAGAATTAATTTGGAGGATAATTCTGAGGATGTTAGAATTGGAAAAGTGTTACACGAAATAAGAGCAAAAGATAAAGATGAAGCGGAAATAAAATATGAAAATGTTGTACTTGATAAAGTTACAGCAAAGTATATAGAAGAATATAAGAAAAGTGATGCAGACCCAGAGGCATCTAAAATGCAGTTATTGTTTTATTTGAAACAATTAAAAGATAAAGGAATTGAAAAGCAAGGAAAACTAATATATGAAGAAAAGAATAGAAAAGATGGAAGAAAAGTAGAAATAATAAAATTAGATGATGTAAATATAAAAAAGTTAAATAATTGTATAGAAAATATAGAAGTCTTAATAAATGGAGATAAAATACCAGAAGTAGAAAAAGATAATAAATGTAAAAAATGTGCTTATTATGATTATTGTTATTTGTAAAAGGAGATAGAAAAATTATGAAAAGTGAAAGTAAATATATTTTTTCTAAAGGTGATTTAACAAGGCAAGATTTTAGTATTAAATATAAAAATGAAAAAGGTAATTTCTATTTACCAATAGAAAAAATTAAAGAATTATATTGTTTTAATGATATTACTATTTCTACGAAGTTATTAGATATATTGGGTACAGCGGGAATTGTAGTTCATTTCTTTAATTATTATGAAAATTATGTGGGGACATTTTATCCTAAAAAAGCTTTGATAAGTGGAAAACTTACTGTTAAACAAGCTATAACTTTTGAAAATAACAGACTAGTTATTGCCAAAGCTATAGTAAATGGTATTGCTAAAAATATTAAAGCAGTAGTTTACCATTATTATAGACACGGAGTAAAAGACTTAAAAGAGCTAATAGATTTTTGTAGCAAAGATGTAAATAGATTATTAGAAAAATCAAATGATATTAAACAAATTTTATCAGTTGAGGGTAAAATATGGGCTATGTTTTATGCTAGTTTTAAATATTTTCTTCCTGAAGATTTTGTTATAAATAAAAGAGTTAAGAGACCACCAGATAACCCTATGAATGCCCTAATATCTTTTGGGAATACGTTATTGTATACTAAAACTATTTCACAAATTTATAATACACATTTAGACCAAGCTATATCTTTTCTACACGAACCTAGTGAGGCAAGATTTTCTTTAAGCTTAGATTTAAGTGAGGTTTTTAAACCTATTATTGTTTTTAAAACAATTTTTGATTTAGTAAATAATAAAAAATTAAAAGTGGAAAAACATTTTGAGGAAAAGTTAAATTATTCTTTGTTAAACGAAAATGGAAAGAAAGTTTTTATAGAGGCTTTTGAGGATAGGATAAATCAGACATTTGAACATCCTAAACTTAATAGAAAAATTACATATAAACAAGCTATTAAATTAGATGGCTATAAATTAATAAAATATATATTAGAAGGAAAAGAGTTTATACCATTTGATTTTGAAAAGAAGGAGTAGTTATGAAGAAACAAATAAATTATAATTATGTTTTTCTGTTTTATGATGTTGGAGAAAAACGTGTAAATAAAGTATTTAAAAAGTGCAAAAAATATCTTAACCATTGGCAGAAGTCTGTTTTTAGAGGCTCTTTAACTAACTCACAGATTTTAGAACTGGAAAATGAATTAAAGTCTATTATTAATAAAAATGAGGATTTTATTTCTATTATTAAAATAGTAGATTTTAAAACAATTGGTGAAACAACATTAGGAAATAATGAAATTAACACTGAAGATATTTTCTTATAATTTTCCAGGATATACTCTGAATAGCTTGAAATTAAAGGAAAGTTTAAAATAACATTTACTTGGAAAAAAACGAATAAAACTGTTGATTTATTTACATTTTTAATATAAACTATATTTAGAAAAGGTATATTTTCCAATGGTTGAACTTTGACAAGTAGTTGGATTTAAATTTTATTGTTACAAATGTAAAAAGTTTTGCTAAAAATGTTGAACTTTGACAAGTAGTTGGATTTAAATCCGTCATGAATTGAATTTATTATGATAGCAGTATGAGTTGAACTTTGACAAGTAGTTGGATTTAAATCCTATTGTTTCCCATAAAGAGGTGGCATTAATACCAGTTGAACTTTGACAAGTAGTTGGATTTAAATTTTTTTTCTCCTTTCTAATTATACAGAATAATAAGTTGAACTTTGACAAGTAGTTGGATTTAAATTACATAATAACAAAATCGTTTTGGTCTAAAACTTGTTGAACTTTGACAAGTAGTTGGATTTAAATCCTATTTTTTTAATATCTGTTCCTTGCTGAGGCAAAGTTGAACTTTGACAAGTAGTTGGATTTAAATATTAAATGGTAGTGAATTAAAACCATATGATAAATGTTGAACTTTGACAAGTAGTTGGATTTAAATACGATAGAGTAATAATTAATAAAGTTTACTTTAGAGTTGAACTTTGACAAGTAGTTGGATTTAAATAGTGCTGATATGGTCTATAATATTTACACACACTTAGGTTGAACTTTGACAAGTAGTTGGATTTAAATATTAGTTTGAGCTAAATATAATCTTTTTCCAGAATAGTTGAACTTTGACAAGTAGTTGGATTTAAATTAACAGGTGTCTTCGTACACAATTATTGGGTATAACGTTGAACTTTGACAAGTAGTTGGATTTAAATCTATATAAACTTAAATCTTGTCTAAAATATGTACCGTTGAACTTTGACAAGTAGTTGGATTTAAATAGCTGCCAGACCGGGTTTATGTCTGCCCGGCCTGCGGGTTGAACTTTGACAAGTAGTTGGATTTAAATACAAATTTAATATTTGTGGAAAAATTTGATTTATTGGTTGAACTTTGACAAGTAGTTGGATTTAAATTAGGTATGGCCATGTTAAAACTAACATTAGTTGGTTGTTGAACTTTGACAAGTAGTTGGATTTAAATGCTGTTGGTAGAGCTTTAGGTATGGCTGGTTTTGGGTTGAACTTTGACAAGTAGTTGGATTTAAATATTCTCTCTGCCATTAAATCTATTTGCATTTTATTTGTTGAACTTTGACAAGTAGTTGGATTTAAATATTCTCTCTGCCATTAAATCTATTTGCATTTTATTTGTTGAACTTT
>CALXFB010000023.1 GCA_944387475.1 uncultured Clostridia bacterium | reverse complement strand
AACTTTTAAAAATTTTTTGGTACTTTTTGTACCGCTTTGGTTTTTCTCTAAAGGATTTTTTGTTTATTTTTCAATGTTCTTATTATGTTCACTTGTTGCGAACGATTTTTATTATACATTAACTTTTTTACTTTGTCAACACTTTTTTTATATTTTTTTTAAAAAATTTTTTCCAGTATATTTTTCACTTATTTTTTCCTATTTTATTCATCTTCTACAATCGTTAAAACAAGCTCATTTACAAGTCCATTTTCATCATATTCCAAGCTTACATTATAACTTTTTCTTGTATTTTCTTCAAAGAAATTTGTTAATGTAGTTATAACTTCGTCATTTCCTCCGTCTCTTACAATTCCTATTTTTAATTCAGTTCCTGATACAATTTCCATATCTTCAATATTATTTTTTATAATATTAATTGTTTGTAATATATTTTCTCCAGATAAATTCTCACCTTTTAATAATTCAAAATTAGAATTAAATCTGTTTCTTTCTGTATCAGTTATTCCATTTGAATCTAAAATTGTAAAATCTTGTACTATTTTTGTGTCTTTTAACATTTTTTCAATATCTTGATATTCTATTTTTTCTTTTGTTTCTTCTATTTTCCCATCTATGCTTTCCTTTATTTTTGCTTTCGTTTCATCATCTAAAGAATTAGCATTTACTGAGTTTTCTTCTGTGAATTTTTGTATATTTTCTATATTTTCTGATAATTCAATTTCTTCTTTTATATTTGCAACTATTTTTTTATCATCTATACTATAAGATAAATTATATTGTCTATTTGCACTATTTTCTTTTACTTCATCTATCCTTGTAAACTCTAAACTTGCCGTTTTACTATTATCTTGAATTGTAAATGATAAATTGTCTGAACTATAATTTAATGTTACTTTATATTTTTCAACCTTTTCATTTGATACTAATATCTCTGCAAAATATGTTCCATTTAATCCAAGATAATCTATATTTGTTTGATAATCTTTTGTTTCAACTCTTGTTCTTAATGTTATTCCATTACTTTCATATACTATAATTTTAGTTTCGTCTACACCTATATTATTCTGTTTTATTTTCTGTATTGTTAAATCTATATTTTTAATTAATTCTTCCTTTAAATTATAGGTTAATTCCATCTCATCTATTTTATTTTGTAGTAAATCAATTTTATTTAATATTATATCATCTTGTTTTATTGTCTCTAAAAGTTCAACATATATACTATTTAACTGTTCCTTTGTTAATGTAAGTATATATGCATTTGCATTATAGTTTTGATTGTTTATTGTTACTATTTGATTTTTTTGTCTGCTAAAATTTTCTTCTATTATATTTCCTTCTACAATTTTAACATATTTTTCTTGTAAATTTAGTAACTCTCCTTCTGAAAGTTTTATTTCGTCTAAAAAGTCTTGTTCAAAATTTAAATTCTTTGGAATATTTTTAACATCATCTTCTGTATATCCCATTTTTATAAATATCTCTTTTAAGTCGTCATTTTCTGTTATAATATATTGATTAAATAAATCTGAAAATTTTATTCCACATTCACCTTCAGATTTCATATATTCTATTTGTGCTACTTGTTCACCACTTTTTAATAATTTTACATTTCTATAATCATAACCATTATTGTCGTTTTCTTGTGATATAAAAACTTTTAAGTCATTTACACTGTTTTTATTATTTTCTTCACTTGTTCCTATATCTTCTGTATATTTTATATCAGCTTCTATATTTTTATTATAAGGGCTTTTATCTTGCATACTATCATATTGTGTTTTTTGTATTATATTTTCTAATGACATTAAATTATCTGAATTTTGCCCTAAATATTTTGCAAATAAAACTTTGCTTGTTTTAAACATATCTGTATTTATATATAACGCTATACATGTTCCGATTATTGTTAATAAAATTAAAACTACCAAAATCACTACAATTGTTATTTTTTTCTTTTTTGTCATTATTTTTTCTCCCTTCTTTTAATTTTTCTTTTGTAAACGTTGTTTTAATGCTTCATATATTATGATTCCAGTTGATACTGATGCATTTAAAGATGTTACTCTTCCCATCATTGGAATTTTAACCAAAAAATCACAATTTTTCTTTACTTTATCGCTTATACCTTTTCCTTCATTTCCTATTACTATTCCTATTGGTCCAGTTAAATCTTGATTATAATAATATTTATCAGTATTAATATCTGTTCCACATATCCATAAACCTTCTTTTTTTAGCTTATCTATTGCATCTGTTATATTAGTTACTCTTGCGATTTTCATATATTCTACCGCTCCTGATGATACTTTAGAAACTGTACTATTTACTGATGCAGAACGTCTTTTAGGTATTATTATTCCGTGCATTCCTGCTGTTTCTGCTGTTCTTATTATTGCACCTAAATTATGAGGATCTTCTATTCCATCTAATATTAATACAAATGGTTCTTCATTTTTTCCTTTTGCATATTCTAATATATCTTCTATTTCGCAATAAGAAAACGGTGGAACAAATGCAATTACTCCTTGGTAATTTTTATTATTTGCTATTTTTTCCATATCTTTTTTATCTTTTTCTACAATAACAATTTTTCTTTGTCTTGCCATTGCAATTATTTTTAGAATAGATCCGATGCTTTTCACCTTTTTCTACAAAAATTTTATTCACATCTTTTTTACTTTCCAATAATTCTATAACACTATTTCTTCCTTCTACTTGGTCTTGATATTCTTCCATTTTTCACTCCTAATTTTCATCATCTAATTTTAACACTGATAAAAATGCTTCTTGTGGTATTTCTACATTTCCTATTTCACGCATTTTTTTCTTTCCTCTTTTTTGCTTTTCTAATAGTTTTTTCTTTCTTGTAATATCTCCTCCATAGCATTTAGCTAAAACGTCTTTTCTTAAAGCTGATATTGTTTCTCTTGCAATTATTTGTCCACCTATTGCTGCTTGTATTGGTATTTTAAATAATTTTCTTGGAATTACTTCTTTTAGCTTTTCTACCATTTTTCTTCCTCTGTCATAGCTGCTTTCTTTATGAATTATAAAGCTTAATGCATCTACTTTTTCTCCATTTATATAAATATCTAATTTTACTAAGTTTGATTTCTTATATTCTTTAAATTCATAATCAAGTGATGCATATCCTTTTGTTTTTGATTTTAGATTATCAAAGAAGTCATAAATTATTTCATTTAAAGGCATTTCATAAATTAAAGTTACTCTATTTTCATCTAAATATTTCATATCTATATATATGCCTCTTCTTCTTTGACAAAGCTCCATTATATTTCCTATATATTCTTTTGGTGTTAATATATTTGCTGTAACAAAAGGTTCTTCTATATAAGATATTTCAGTAGATGGTGGTAATTCTTCTGGGTTGTATAAATCAACTACTTGTCCATCTGTTTTGTATACTTTATATATTACAGAAGGTGCTGTTGTAATTAAACCTAAATCAAATTCTCTATCTAATCTTTCTTCTATTATTTCTAAATGAAGTAAACCTAAAAAACCACATCTAAAACCTGAACCTAGTGCAGCTGTTGTTTCTGGTTCATATTCTAATGCTGCATCATTTAATTTTAATTTTTCCAAAGATTCTTTTAAGTCCTCATATTGACTTCCATCTATTGGATATATTCCACAATATACCATAGGTTGTACTTTTTTATAGCCTTTTAAAGGTTCCTCTGCCGGATCATTATTTAAAGTTATTGTATCTCCAACTCTTATATCAGAAATATTTTTTATACTTGCTGCAACATAACCGAACTTCTCCTGCTTTTATTTCAGAAGTAGGCATATGTGTTCCTGGTAAGAAATAACCTACTTCTGTTACAGTAAATACCTTGTTTGTTGCCATTAACCTTATTTCATCACCAGTTTTAATTTTACCATCTATTACGCGAACTGATGCAACCGCTCCTTTGTAACTATCATAATAAGAATCAAATATTAAACATTTTGTTTTTGCATTTTCATCACCTTTTGGCGAAGGCAAATCTGTTACTATTCTTTCTAATACTTCTTCTACATTTAGTCCTGTTTTTGCTGATATACAAGGAGCATCATCTGCTGGAATTCCTATTATATCTTCTATTTCTTTTTTTACTTCATCAGGTCTTGCGTTTGGTAAATCTATTTTATTTAATACTGGTAAAATCTCTAAGTTATTGTCTATTGCTAAATATACATTTGCTAAAGTCTGTGCTTCTACACCTTGACTACTATCTACTACAAGTACTGCTCCATCACAAGCTGCTAAACTTCTTGATACTTCATAATTAAAATCTACATGTCCTGGTGTGTCTATTAAATTTAATATATATTCTTGTCCGTCTTTTGCTTTATACACCATTCTTACTGCTTGTGATTTTATTGTGATTCCTCTTTCTTTTTCTATTTCCATATTATCTAACACTTGGTCTTCCATTTCTCTTTTAGAAAGTGAACCTGTCATTTCTATTAATCTGTCTGCTAAAGTAGATTTTCCATGGTCTATATGTGCAATTATACTAAAGTTTCTTATATTTTCTTGTCTCATATTTCCTCCGTTTTTAATTTGTTATAGAAGAATTTTACCATAAAAATTATTAAATCTCAATAGTTTTGATAACCATTGTACAAATTATATACATATTTATATCCCATATTTTTTAGCTTTTCTTTTGCTTTTTTGCTTCTTACCCCACTTGAACAATATACTATTACTACTTTTTCTTTATCTGGCAACATTTCTTTTGCTTTTTTGTTTATTTCATATTCTGGAATTAAAATTGCTCCTTTCATATGCCCTTCTTCATATTCTTGTGGACTTCTTACATCTACTAAAATTCCATATGAAGTTTTTAATATTTTTTCTACATCTTCTATTTCTATATCAAATTTATCTATATCACGATTTTTCCTCTTTTTACTAAATAAATATTTAAACATATATATCACCTTTATTTATTATATGTTTTTATTTTTCAAAAGTTATCCACAATTTCTTTTTTTATTTTTCTACATTATATATTCTTTTTCTTTATATTTTTACAATTTTATTTTTACATCTATATTTCAAAAATATTTCATCTAATTTGTTTTTAATGTTTATATTTCGGCATTTTACTTCTTTTTGTGCAGTTTTACTTTATTTTTCTTCTTTTTTCGCATAAATCTATTATTTTTTTGTTACATTTTTCTTTCAATTATGTTTCTTTTCTCGTCTTTATGTAACTTGTTTTTTTATTCTTTTGTAATATTATATGTGTATAACTTACATGTGGAAACTGTGGATAACTTTGTGAATAACTTTATTATTAACATTTTCTCTTTATAAGTTATTCACAATCATTTTTAGTTTATATAATATTTTTTATTTTCAAATTCTTTATGTGTACCTCTTATTTTCAAAAAAAATACTAGGTTTTATCCCTAGTATTTTTATAACACAAATTGTAATTTGTAGGGATGATTATTATTCTAAATTACAGGTAGTTTTTGAACTACCTGTATACAATTATCTCTCATAATCATCCATATCTTTTTGACTTTTAAAATTTGTTCTTATAATGTAATTTAAATCTTCTATTGCTTTATCTATATTCATCATTCCATTTCCAATAGGATAATAAACAGGATATACGCTATAATTCTTTCCTGCAATATTTCTTGGAAAACTTTGCTTCCTGCATTGTGATACTGATATATTTTTATTTAATAAAATAGAGCTAACTTGGTTTCCAAGAGTTATAATTATCTTAGGATTAATTATTTCAATTTCCTTGCATAATAAATCAAGATATTGGCTGTAAACTGAATTTGGTAATACTCTTGCATCAACTTGAGTACATTTTCCAAGATTAGTTATGAAATATTTATGTTGTTCTACATCATCATATACTAAGTCAGCAAAGTTTTCATCCCATTCCTGTGGTTTTCTTTTTTGAATTTCTTCATATATTCTTTCGTCAAGTAATCCAATTCTATAAAATAATTTCCATATATTTTTAGTTCCTATCCATGGGGATCTTCTACCTTTCCAATTAGGGCTAGATGCAATATTCCTTCCAGTTGGATTCATAAACACAAAACAAATATCTGGATTATTTGTACAACCACCATTATATATAGATGTTAATTCTTTAGCTCCATATTCTTGTTGTAATTTATCATATTCTGGATTCAAATCACTTATTTTCATTCTTTAACCACCTTTTAATTTCTGTCCATTTTAATTAGTCGATCTAAAATTTTATCAATATTGGGGAACACAATATTTTTCATTCCATGATTATACAAATTTAAAACTTTATTTGCTTTATATATTATTTCTGTCTGTAATTTATTTGATAATCTTATTGGTACTTTATTTTTTATGTATTGGCTCTCCACATATTCATTAGTTACAGGAAACATGTTTTGTATTAAGAATGCACTATATGTATTGGCAACATCACCAAATACTATAGTATCAACAGATGGCCTCTTGCCTAAATTTATCTGTTTTTGAATTTTATTATTATAAATTTTTTGATATTTTTCTATTTTTGTACTAACTGGAATAAACCATATAATATTATCATATTTTTTACTTCTAAAACAAAAATAACACGGTCTTTTATTTCCATTTTCTTTATTTTTCATTAATTCTTTATCATCTATAATTTCAAAAAATTTATCTTTTATAAAATAAAAATATCCTATATTTATTTGCACCTTTTATTGCTCCTTTATAATATTTAAGGCTTACCATTTCTGGCAAGCCCCAATAATTTATTCTCTCTCTTATTTGTTAGTCGCTTAAAGAGGTAGCGACAAACACATTTATTCACTCTCTCATTTATCAGTCGCCAAAGGGGCGGCGACAAACACATTTATTAAAAACAATGATGTTATTAATTATTATATTCATAATAGCATGAAATATAACATATTGTCAAGAATTTTCGTTATATTTTCTTTCCATTATTGTTTATATTTTTATATTTAATTTCTTTAATCTCAGAAACAAATTACTATTTTACTAAAAACCATATAATAGTTATTACTTCAAGTATTGTAATAAGAGGAAAACCTATTACAAACTGAATTTTTTTGGTTTTATGATGAAAAGTATACATACCTGCAATAGTTCCAATTCCACCACCTAAAGCAGTTATTATAAATAAAGTTTTTTCTGGTATTCTCCAAGCTCCTTTTTTAGCTTTTCTTTTATCTAACCACATTATGAAAAATCCAATTAAATTGATTATAATAAAATAAATAACTATATTTTGTACTGTAAATATCTCTTGCATTTCCTTTTTCCTTTCTATAGTTTTTTACCTATATGTATTATAAGATGTGTCCCAAATGCGACATTTATGTGTGCAAAGGAAACGTCCCTATGCAAACAAACTCATTTGATTGCTTTGGCTCATTCCTTTTAAACATCCATAATTTTTTAATAAATCTGTTACTGAATTTCCTACTTTTGAGCGTATTTTTAAATCATCTATTGACATGAATTTTCCCTCTTCACGTGCTTTTACAATACCTTCTGCAGCAACAGTACCAAGCCCTGGTATACTATTTAATGGTGGCCTAATTGCTCCATCTTCTACTAAAAACTTACTTGAGTGTGATTTATATAAGTCCATTGGTAGGAAATTAAAACCTCTTTCATACATTTCAAGTACTAACTCTAAAATAGCATACATATTCTTATCTTTTACTGTTGCACTATTTCCTGCTAAATCTATTTCTTTCATTTTGTTTTTTACTTTTTCTTCTCCAAATATCATACAATCACTATCAAATTCATCTGCTCTAATTGAAAAATATGCTGCATAATAAGCTAGAGGCTCGTGTACCTTAAACCACGCTATTCTAAAAGCATTTGTTACATATGCTGCTGCGTGTGCTTTTGGGAACATATATTTTATCTTTTCACAAGACTTAATATACCAGTCTGGTACATTATGTTCTTTCATTAATTCTTTGTATTGTTCCCATTTTGGCTCTTTTCCTTTTGCTACTTTTCCTTTACGTACTGATTCCATTATTTTAAATGCATCATTAGGTGGTAAGCCCATTTTTATTAAATATATCATTATATCATCACGGCAACATATAGCATCTTGAAGTGTTACTGTTCCTTGTTCAATCAAGGTTTGTGCATTTCCAAGCCACACATCTGTACCATGTGATAATCCAGATATTCTAATTAATTCATCAAATGTTGTTGGTTTTGTGTCTACTAACATTCCTCTTACAAATTTTGTTCCGAATTCTGGTATTCCAAAACTTCCTACTTCTGAGTGTATTTGTTCTGGTGTTACTCCTAAAGCCTTTGTTGAGCTAAATATTGACATTGTTTCTTTATCATCTAATGGTACTTTTCTTGGGTCTATTCCTGTAATATCTTGAAGCATTCTTATTACTGTTGGATCATCGTGTCCCAGTATATCTAATTTTAGTAAGTTTTGGTCTATTGAGTGATAATCAAAATGTGTTGTTATTATATCTGAATTAGGGTCATCTGCTGGGTGTTGTACTGGACAAAATTCATATATTTCTCTTCCTTTTGGTACTACTATTATTCCTCCTGGATGTTGTCCTGTTGTTCTCTTTATTCCTGTACAACCGACACGCTAGCCTTTGTGTTTCTGCTCT
This sequence comes from uncultured Clostridia bacterium, assembly GCA_944387475.1. Classification (GTDB taxonomy): domain Bacteria; phylum Bacillota; class Clostridia; order TANB77; family CAG-508; genus CAG-269. Next base: position 20,743 of record CALXFB010000023.1, on the reverse strand, counting down.
ATTTATTGGTATATTTCTTTCTTCAAAATATTTTTTTACATATCCATATGCTGTTTTATCTGCTATTGTTCCTATTGTTCCTGCTTTAAATGTTGTTCCTTTTCCGAATATTACTTCTGTATATTTATGTGCTTTTGCTTGATATTCTCCTGAAAAGTTTAAGTCTATATCTGGTTCTTTATCTCCATTAAAGCCAAGAAATGTTTCAAATGGTATGTCTAAACCATCTTTATCTAATTTATGTCCACATTTTGGACAGTCTTTATCTGGCAAATCATATCCATTTTTATAGCCATAATCTGTAAAGTCTGAATATTTACAATTAGGGCATCTATAATGTGGTGGAAGTGAGTTTACTTCTGTTATTCCCGTCATATTTGCTACAAATGATGAACCAACAGAACCTCTTGAACCTACTATATATCCATCTTCATTTGATTTCCATACTAATTTTTGTGCTATTATATACATAACAGAAAATCCATTTTTTATAATTGATTCTAATTCTTTATCAAGTCTTGTTTGTACTATTTCAGGAAGTGGATCTCCATATAATTCGTGTGCTCTTTCATATGCTATATCTTTTATTGTTTGTTCACAACCAGGAATATGTGGTGGACATTTTTCTGGTGATATTGGGCTTATCCTATCACACATATCTGATATTTTATTTGTGTTTGTTACAACTACTTCATATGCTTTTTCTTTTCCTAAATAACTAAATTCTTCAAGCATTTCTTCTGTTGTTCTTAAATATAATGGTGCTTGATTGTCTGCATCTCCATATCCTTGTCCTGCTTCTAAAATTCTTCTATATACTTCATCTTGTGGGTCCATAAAATGTACATCACATGTTGCAACTACTGGTTTATTTAATTTTTCTCCCAAAGCTACTATTTTTCTATTTATATCTCTTAGAGCTTCTTCATCTTTTACTACTTCTTTTCTTATTAAGAAATTATTATTTCCTATTGGTTGTATTTCTAAATAATCATAAAAATTTGCTATTTCTTCTATTTCTTCATCTGTTTTTCCAAGTTCTATTGCTTGGTATAGTTCTCCTGCTTCACAAGCACTTCCTAAAATTAGACCTTCTCTATATTTTTCAAGTAGACTTTTTAAAATACGTGGTTTTCTATAAAAATAGTTTACATGTGAATATGATACTAATTTATATAAATTGCGAAGTCCAATATAGTTTTTTGCTAAGATTATTGCATGATATGTTTTTAATTTTTTATATTCTTCTTTTTTTGCTTCTTCTGTCATACTTACTTTATCTATATCTTCTACTTTCTTTGCTCCGCGTTTTTTTAAGATATCTAGCATTACTTTAAATACTTTTACAGTTGTATCAACATCATCTAAAGCCCTATGTGCTACTTCTACTTTTATACCTAAATTTTCTGCAATTTTCCCTAATTTGTATTTTTTATAGTCTGGGAACAAATCTTTTGCTAAACTTAATGTGTCTATTGATGTATAATCATATTCATACCCTAAATTTTTTGATATTTGTTTAAAAAAGCCCGTATCGAACCCTGCATTATGTGCAACTAATATTGAACCTTTTATAAATTCTAATACTTTTGGAAATACTTTATCTATTGTTTCTGCATCTTTTACCATTTCATCTGTTATATTTGTTACTTCTGTTACTCTTTCTGGTATATGTTTTTCTGGGTTTACAAAACAAGAAAATTCATCTATTACTTCTCCATTTTTTAGTTTCATTATTCCTATTTCTGTTATTTTTTCTGTTACTGCTGAAAAACCTGTTGTTTCTAAATCAAATACACAAAATGTTGCATCTTCTAAATTTTGTCCTTTTCCATTTTCCACTACTGGATTTTTATCTGGTGCTAAATATGCTTCCATTCCATATATTATTTTTATATCTTTATTATCATACCCTAGTAATTTATGTGCTTCTGGAAAGGCTTGCACTACCCCGTGGTCTGTTATTGCAATTGATTTCATTCCCCATTTCGTTGCTCTTTTTATTAAGTCTGTTGCAGATGTCATTGCATCCATTTGACTCATTTGCGTATGCATATGAAGTTCTACTCTTTTTACTTCTGCATTGTCCATTCTTTCTTGTTTTTCTAATCCTTCACATTCTACTATTGTGTTTACCATTACTGTTAGTTCATTTGCAAAACTGTCCATTGATGCTGTTCCAGAAACTTTTACTCCTTTTGCTCCTGTTATTCTTTTCATTTGTTTTTTTGCCTTGTCTTTTTCCAAAAATACTTTACAAGTTATTGTACTTGTTCCATCATATAAATCAAAACTAAATAGTGTTTTTCCTGATTTTAGAGTTCTATCTTCTGAATATATTACTTCTCCTTGTAAAGCAATTTTACCGTCATCTACTCCTAAATCTGCAACTTTAACTAAATTTTCAGTAATATTCATTGAGCTTCCATATATTAATGGTGTTTCCTCTTCTTCTGGCATTTCTGGTATTTCTTTTTTGCTTTCTATTATTGTATTTGCAATTACTGTTACATCTCCTGCATAGGTATCAAGTCCTGCTTTCCCAATGACTTTTACAATTTTTACATTTTCTATTTTTTCTACTATATTCTCTCCTTCTTTTAAGTCTTTTGCAAATGATTTTATTGTAAGTATTCCTGTTCCATCATAAATTTCAAATATTATCATTCCTTTTCCTGATTTTGTTTCTCTAACAGAACTACTTATAACTCTTCCTTCTAATGTTACTCTTCCTGATTCTGCATTTAAGTCTTTTATTGTTACATATTTTTCTTTTGCTTTTGATGGTTTTCCCATTATATATGTAATATTTTCTGTTTCTTCTTCTCCAATTATTCCTGTATCAACAGAACTATCTGGTATATAGTCATCATCTGTAGGCATTTTATAGTCTGGGTCTATATATTCTGGTACATTTTCTTCTTCTTTTTCTTCATATTTTTTATTCTCTTCTTCTATTTTTGCTATAATTTCAGCTTCTTCATCTTCTAATTTTTTCTTTATTTTTTCTATTTCTTCTTTTGATATTTCTTCTCTTAATTCTATTTTATATTTTTCTCCGAATAAGTTTTCTAAAACATGTTCTAATTCTTTATCTGTTTTTTTCGCATGTAAAAAATCTGCTCCTTTTATATGCATTCTAACTAATATATCATTTTCATTTACTTCTACATCGCTTTTAAGTAATAACATTGGTTTCATTAATGGATATTTATGTGCCATATATGCTATTATATTTTTCCATTCTGATATGATACTTTTTTTCTCTACTGCTTCATGGTATTTTATTTTTATGTCTATATTTTCAAAACTAAATCTTTCTTTTAGGAATTTTTCAAAATACCATATTTCTTTTATTTCTATATATTCATCATAATATATATCTACTTCTAATGTATTTGTTTTTTTTAGCACATTTAAACATTGTATTTGTGCATATTTTATATTTGAATTTGTTTTATAATCACTAAATATTTCCCCTAGTTTTTTTGCTCCCATTTTTTTGCTCCCTATTTTTTATTTTTACTAACAAAAGTTATTCTATCACAAAACCAAAACAAAAAAAAGCGAACAAAAGAAAAATTATTTTATAAAATAAAAATAACTTTTCTTCATTCCCCTTTTATTGATAATATATACATTTTATATAATTTTTTAACACATAATTGTAACTAATTTTTTTTGATAAATATAATGTTTTTATATTAAATTTATTTATTTTTGGAAATTTTGAAAAAAATAGTTATTTAAAACAAGGCTACAAATTTAATATATAAAAAATTTTATACTTTTTAAGTAGCCTCCTTGTCCATGTTTTGTTTTTTACAACAAACGTTTCAATTTTTATACAAATGTGGATTCTATTCTTCATTATTTTGCTTTTTTTCCTGTTGTTGTAATTCAAATATTGCTTTTTGAGTTTCTATTTCAGCTTTTAATTCTTCTTCTGTTGGTAAATATAATTTATATTTACTAGCAAATAATTGTTCATTTCCTTTTAGAATAGAATATTTAGCTATATCTGCATCGGTTTCTGAACATAACAAAATTCCTATTGTTGGATTATCTTCTTTTGATTTTTTTAATTCGTCATACATTCTAACATACATATCCATTTGCCCAACATCTTGATGCGTTATTTTTTTAGTTTTTAAATCAATTAACACAAAACATTTTAATATATAATTGTAAAACACTAAATCGATAAAGTAATCTTCTTTTTCTGTATGTATATGTTGTTGTCTTGCAACAAATGCATAACCTTTACCGTAGTTCCATTAAAAATTTTTGTAAATTATTTATTATACTAGTTTCTAACTCTGTCTCTGTAAAACTACTTTCTAATGAATATCCTAAAAATTCTGCTATTACTGGATTCTTAACAAATTCCAATTTGTTCACTAAATAATTTTCTTTATTATTTTCTTTCATTTCCTTAATTACAGGTTCTTTAACTTGTGACTTTAACAATCTATAATAATATTGTGTATTAATGTTTCTTTGTAATGTTCTTGTACTCCATGTTTGTTCTAATGCCTCTTTTTCATACCACTCTCTTGCATTTTTATCAAAAACCTGTAACAAAGTTCTATAATGAGTCCAAGATAATATTGTATTTGATTTTGAACTCAATGCGTTCAAAATGTTTGGAAATAATTTATAAAAATTCAAAAAATAATATAAATTTCTTGAATCAAATCCTTTTCCATATTTTTTTGTTAATTCTTTAGATAGTTTTTTTATTATTTCTAATCCATAATCTGCTCTATCATTTCCTTTTAGTTCTTCTTCAGCTATTCTATATCCAATTAGCCAATTTCTTTCCACTAGAGCAATATTTACAGATTTATAAGCATAATCTTTTGCTGAGTCAATAATAGAACATACATCTTCTAATACATTATCTGTATTTTGGTATTTAATATTCATTGAATTATTATTTATTTTTTCTAAACTCATATTTACCTACTTTCTATATTATATACAAAATATTTCTAATCAATTAGATTAAATGTGATACTGTGATTCGAACACAGGAATGTCGGAACCAGAAGCCGTTGCCTTACCACAAAGTACTTTTCTATTATAACAAAAAAATATTAATTATTAAAGTATTTTTTAGAAAAACAAAAAATATTTGATTTTTAAAAAATTATAGTAATATAACAAATAAACATAATTTAAACTCCTTTACCTTACTACACAATAAAATATAAATCCAGAAAAATTCTACCCAAAAAAATTGTAGTAATTCCGTAACACATTTCTATAAAAAACATAATATATATCATACGAAAGAAGTTAAAACATATTATAAAGGAGGTTAGACTTATGCCTGAGAACAGAGGTTGCTGTGGATTCGGATTCGGTGATGACTGTTGCTGGATTATAATCCTTATATTAATACTTTGCTGCTGTTGTGGTGGTAATAAAGGTGGATGTTGCTAATCCTTCCTTTAGAAAAAGCTGTTTTTTGACCCCGTCCCAAAAAACAGCTTTATTTTTATTTAAAGAATTTATCAAATTTTTCTTCATTTATTTTTTCATGTAAAAGTAATTCATTTGCTATTGCATCTAATTTATCTCTATGTTCTTGTAATAATGAGATTGCTCTATTATATGCTGTGTCTATTAATTCTTTTACTTCTGCTCCTATTTTGTCTCCTATGTTTTCACCGAACATTTGCATTTCATATGGTTCTTTTCCTTGGAAATCTATTGGTCCCAATTTATCACTCATACCATATTTTGTCACCATATCTCTTGCGATTCCAGTTGCAACTTCTATATCATTACTTGCTCCTGTTGAAATATCGTTTAATACTAATTTTTCTGCTGCTCTACCGGCCTAGTAATGCAATTAGTTTTTCTTCCATTTCTGTTTTTGATATATAATATTTATCTTCATCAGATTTATACATTGTATATCCGCCTGCTACTCCCCTTGGTATTATTGATATTTCTTTTACATTTGTCTGAGTTGGCAAATATCTACTAACTACTGCATGTCCTGCTTCATGATATGCTGTTAATTTTTTATCTTTTTCTGAATATTTTCTTTCTCTTTTTTCAAGTCCTACTGTTACTTTTTTAACCGCTTCTTCAATATCCATATTTTCTATATCTTCATGTTTATTTTTTGTTGCAATTATTGCTGCTTCATTTAAGATATTTTCAAGTTCTGCTCCCGTAAAACCTGCTGTGTCTTCTGCTATACTTTCTAAATTTACATCTTCTGCTAGTTTTTTATCTTTACTATGGATTTTTAATATTTCTAATCTTCCTTTTAAATCTGGTGCTGGTATTGTAATTCTTCTATCAAATCTACCAGGCCTTAATAACGCTTTATCAAGCATTTCTGGTCTATTGGTTGCAGCTAGTACTATTATTGTTTCTTCTGAACCAAAACCATCCATTTCTACTAGTAATTGGTTTAATGTCTGGTTATTTTCTGTTTCTGCTCCACTATTTGATGTTCTTCTTGAACCTATTGCATCTATTTCATCAATAAAAACTATACATGGAGCTAGTTTTCTTGCTCTTTCAAATAATTTTCTAACACGAGATGCTCCGAAGTCCTGCAAACATTTCTATAAATTCTGAACCACTCATTGATATAAATGGTACATCTGCTTCACCTGCTATTGCTTTTGCAATTAAAGTTTTTCCTGTTCCTGGTTTTCCATATAAAAGTACTCCTTTTGGTACTCTTGCTCCCATTTTTGTGTACTTTTCTGGTCTTTTTAAGAAATCTACTATTTCCATCATTTCTTGTTTTTCTTCATCTAAACCTGCTACATCATCAAATCTTACTTTTGTTTTTCTTTCTGTATCATCATATACTTTACCTTTTTCTCCTAATCCTTGCATTTTAAATAACATTATAAATAGTGCAAGCATTATAGCTGTTGGTAAGAATGAAATTATTATACTTGGTAATTGTGATATAACACTTCTTGGTTTTTGTATTAATTCTATCTCATTTCCTTCTTCTACTTTAGTCTGTAATAAATCCATAAAACTTTCTACATTAGGAAGTATTGCTGTTTTTTCTTCTTCATCATTTTTTAATTTTACTTTTGCTGTTGTACTTCCTGTTCTCATTTCTACACTTTCTACATTTGAGTTGTTAATTTCATGGATTAAATCTGTATATGCCAATGTGTTTTCTTCTTCTTTTGATTTATTTTTCATTAAATATATTGAAAGTCCCATTAAGATAACTAACAATACTAATAATACCAACACTAATATTAGCGTGTTTCTTTTTTTCTTATCTTTATTTGTGTCTTTTCTTTTTCTATTTTCTCTGTTCATTTTTCCTCCTAATAATTTTCAACATAAATTTTTACTGTAATTATTTATCTTGTTTTTCTAAGCTCCAGAACCTTGTGGTTCTTCACCTTTATTATTTTCTTGTTCTTTTTTTCTTTCCTTTTCTTCTTTTTCTTTATCTTTCTTCTTTTGTTCTTGCCTTTCTTTCTTTTCATCATCTTCTTTTTGTTTTTCTTCAAGTTGTTTTTTTATTATTTCTTGTGCTTCTGCTATTTTCATTAATTCCATTTGTTTTTTTACAAATTCACTTTTTAAGATAAATATTGCAGCTATTAAATATATTGCAGCTACTGTAACATACATTACTTGGAAATATTCTATTTCAAATGGTACAAATATATTTATAGCAATATATAATATATTTAAAATAATAGATAATGTTAGTGCATATACTGACATATTAAATATTGCAACATATCTCATTTTTATTTTTGCTACCCATGCTGTAAATAGTCCAAAAATGCTAAGAATAACTGCATTCCATGCAGTTAGCATAAATTGCATTATAAATACATACATAAATATAGCTAAAAATATACTTACATATAATGATATTATTTGTGAACTTTTTGCAAAGTCTATTACATCTTGTTTATTAAATTCTGTAATTTGTGTTGTTTTTGATATATCTTCATATGAATAACTAATAGTTCCTGGAACTGATGGATTTTTTATCCTAATTTCATCTTTTAAAATTACAATTCCTCCACCTGCATTTGTCACTTTATTTACATAGTCATTTATTGTGTTTTCATCTTCTGTTTTTGTGTCTATTATTGTTTCTCCTACATATGAATCTTCTGCTGATATTGTAATTGGCATATTACCTTCTATATTTAAAACACTATCTTTATATGAAAATTCTGGGAAACTATTTTGTAAATATTCTACTCCTTCATTTACTACTCCATATGCTTGATATACAACTCCTAAACAAAATACTATTGTAAGAATTATTATTATTTTTACTAAATAACCTACTGCTCTTCCAAAACCTTGTGCTACCATACTAGGATATTTTTCTACATCTACTATTGAATACCATAACTTTTTGAAAAACCCCATATTTAGTTCATTTTCATCTTCTTTTTTTAACTTTTCTTTTACATCATCTGTTTTCTTTTCGTTTTCCATTATCTGTACTCCCTTCTTATGCTACTGTCTACAAATTTAGGATTTACTTCTAATAATACTTTATCCCCTATTTTTACATCTTTATCTGTTATATCTAAAACTATATGATATGCTCCTATTCTTCCTAATATTTTGTAATTTTCATTATTTATTTTAACAAAAAGTGCTTGTTTTTTAAATAAACTTTTTATATCTTTTTTTATAAATCGCAATTTGTCTCTTAGCCTAAATAGGTCATCTTCTGCTTTTACGTTAAATCCATACATATATCCACAATCTACAATTGCAATTTTTGTTTTCTTTTTTGTTTTATATGAGTTTGAATATCCTATATTAAATCCTTTTGGTAATTCTTTTATTTCTACAACTTCACTTTCTAAATACCCTATTTTATTTAATCCTAAATAATCTTTAAATGATAATCTTCCTAAAAATGCTGAGCCTATTCTTACTGCATTTAAGTGCATATATGGATATTTTAAAAATGCTGATGAGTTACATACATGTAATAACCCTGGGGCTATTTCATTCATTTTTAATACTTCTATTACATTTATAAATCTTTCAAATTGTAATTTTGTATATTTTTCATCAAAAAAACTTACTGAAAAGTGTGTATATGTTCCTTCTATTTTTATATGTTTTAGACTTTTTATTATTTCTATTAACTCATCTCTTTTAGAATATAGAAAGCCATATCTACCAAAACCTGTGTCTATTTTTAAATGTACTTTTATGTCTTTTTCTAACTCTTGTCCTATTTCTTCTATTAGTTTTACATCTTCTTTTGAACTTAATGTTAAGATTATATCATTTTCTATTAATTGTTTCAATTCTTGTTTTTTACTACATGGTGATAACATTAATATTTCTTCTTTTATTCCAACATTTCTTAAAATTATTGCTTCTTTATAAGTTGCTACTGCAAAACTTTTTATTCCTTGTTCTATCAATATTTTAGCAAATTCTACTAAACCTAATCCATATCCATTTGCTTTAACAACAGCTATTATTTTTAAATCGTTTCCATTATCATCTTGTCCACTTTTTTTAGATAATTCTTTTATCTTTTTTATATTTTCTATTAAATTATCTTTATTTATTACTAAACTATTCAAAATATATATCTTCTCCTTCATTTTGATAATTTACTTTTTATTTGTCTTAATGTTCTAAATGTTTTTTCAGAGAATTTATATAATTTATATATTATTGGTTTAAATGGTAAATATACTTCTCCTATAAATTCTGTAAATGTTGCTCCAAAGCCTTGTTTAAATCTATATAAACCATATTGTGGATGATTTTTATCTACTACTCCTGACACTCCTCTAAAATCATATACATCATCCCCTCTTGCAATTGCCATTTTTATCATTTCCCATTGTAATAGGTAATTAGGCATTAAATTTCTATGTTCATTACTACTTGCTCCATATAAATACCATGTTTTATTTCCATAAAAGATTGGTATTACTCCTGATATTGGCTTTCCTTCATAATATGCCATTAAAACTTTCATATGGTCTCCTAATTCATCATACATTTTTTCGAAATATTCTAATGGACGTATTATAAATCCATCTCTTTTTCCTGTTTCTATCATTATTTTATGGAAATCTTTTAAATCTTCTTTTGTTCCTTCTTTTACAGTTACTCCTTTTCTTCCAGCTAGCCTTATATTATATCTCCACTTTTGTTTAAATCCTGCCATTACTTCTTCTTCTGTTTTTCCTTTTATGTCTAATCTAAATACATATCTTGGTTGTATTTCATCTTTAAAATCTTTTGCATCATCTTTTATTTTATATCCTAGTGTTGTTACAACTTCTCTATATGTTTCATCTGAGCTCAGTACATCTGGTTCGTTTCTAAATACAAATGCATTATATTTTTTACCTAATTCTTTTATCCCATCTGTTAATTGTTTCATAACTGATATATCATGCACGTCACATACTGGTCCTCTTGGTGAATATATCATATTTCCGAATATAGGCATTTTACGTATCCATACACAAATAGAACCTATTATATTTCCTTCTTCATCTTCTGCTAAGATTACTTCTGGTTTCCAATTAGGCTTTTTTACTTCTGCCCATTCCAATGATTGTTGAAAATTACATCTTTCATGATTTTCTAAAAATTCTTTATATTCTTTTTTCGATTCTTCATCTGTTACGAATCTCATTTTTTTATCACTCCTATTTATTATTTACAACCTAAACGTATTTTACACTAATTATTGAAATTTTACAAGCATATTCACATTTTATTTAGAAAAAAAGCATAAATACTAATTTATAATATTTACACTTTTTTCTCTACATTTTTTAGTTATTCTTTATTTTCTATGCTACTTTTATTCCTGTATCAATTACTTCTTTTACAAATGGTGTACTTACTTCTTTATAATCTTTTATTCTAATTATGTGTGGTTCTATTCTATAATCTATTCCCTTTCTCAACTTCATAAACTCTACAATAATGTTGTCTTTAAATTTATCAATTACAATTGCAATATCAATATCACTATCTTCGTTTTCAGTTCCTTTTGCAAAAGATCCGAATAAAATTATAGCTTCTACTTCATATTTATTACAAATAGCTTCTACATATTTTAATACAATGTCTTTGATTTTAGAATTAATTTTTTTATTCATTGCTTGTTTCCTCACTTTCATCGTCTATTTCGTTAGTAAAAGATGCACTATTTATGCATAAAACTTAAAGTTTTATCATATATTAATATTGTCAAATATTTAACATGCTAAATCTTATTTGTTATAATATATTTAGCAATGCAGGGAATAGTAGGTTCCTTATCAAGAGCCTAAAAGGTTTGCAAAAAACCGCTCCTTGCACATTTTTTATTTACTTGTATCACTATTATTATTTCCAAGTATTTTTACTCCACCTGTTGCTTCTACTGTTTTTGTTGCCATATCTTTTATTTGTGTATATGCTTGGTCTAATTTTTCTTGAATAGCTTTCTTTTCTTCATTTGATTTATTTAATTCTTCTACTAAACTATCTATTTTATCTTTTTGCCTATCTATTGTATTTTGATAATCTTTTTTTAGTAATTCTGTTGTGAATTTATTTTCTTTTTTTATTTCTTCTTCTTTTTCTTTTGCTCCTCTTTCATATTCACTTTTTAATAATTCTGGTATTTCTTCTACTTTTTTTTCTAATTCTTCTAAATGTTCTTTTTTATCTTCTACCTCTTCTAATAATTCCATTGTTTTTGTTTCTTTTTCTTCTAATTCTTTTTCTCTTTTTTGTTTTTCATCTTGCCAATTATTATTATCTATTTGTCTTTCTCTTTTTATTTTATAATTATATTCTTCTTGTTCTCTTTCCCTTTCTATTTTTAAATTTTTTGCTCTTAATTCATATTCTTTTTCTAATTCTTCTTTTTTAACTTTATATTCTTCTTCTAATTCTTGTATTTTACTATTTATTTCTTTTTCCTTTTCTTGTTTTTCCTCTTCTAATTTTGCAATATAATCTTTTCCAGCATTTACAACAACTACTAAATTACTTAATTCTTTTTCTATTCCATACAACTCTTTTAATTTTTCTTCTTCTGCTTTAATTGCTATTTCTAAATTCTCAAATTTACTATTTAATTCATCTGAAAATATTTTTTGTTCTACATTTTCTCTTGTTTCTTCAATTGCTTTTTCTTGTTTTCTTTGTTTTTCTTCTTTTTCTGGCTCATATTTTACTTTTTGTAAATCTTTTTCTCTTTCTAATGCTTCATTTAATGCTTCTAATATTTCTGCTTTTGTATTTTTTAATGTTATTTCTTGTTTTTTCATCTAAGCTCCTCCATTTCTTACTTTTTTTCTTTTTATATCACAGATATTAATTGTTTACAATAATTTTCATAAATTATTTTTACTATTTACTTATCTTACCATAAATGTTATACTTTCTTTAATATTTTAATTTTAGGAAGTATTCTATGCTTGTAAAAGAATTAAGAAATGCAATTAGCAAATATACAAATGAAAACTGGCAACTAATTATTTTTAATTAGTTGCCTCCCATAGCAATTTTACTGGAACTTTCGTTCCTCCCACAGCAATCCTTATTGATTACTTTCTAATACTATGATACTATATTTTATGCCATAAGTCAATGTTTTATTCAAAAAATTCTGTCCTTATTTTTTCATTTATTGTACTTAAATATTTTCCATCAACCTTACCAATAGTACCATTAAAATTCAATCTTAATATACTAACTTTTTTCATTCTTGTAATATTAGCCCATCTAATCATATCTTTAAATCTATGTATATTGTATATTTGTACTATTTCTGTGATTTCTTCTTTTTTCTTTTTGCATTCTTCAATTGTTATCTTTTTATCGTGATAATCTTGTTCTATTTTTTTATATTCCTTAGGTTTTTTAGATGATATTGGCAAAACAAATAATTCATTATCAAAATTTTTTAATATGATAGCTGGATGGATTCCTCCAAATTCATTTCCTATATTAAATCCAAAATCTATCCATATAACATTTCCTCTTTTTAATAATACTTTTTTTGTTAATAACATTGTATCTTCTTTAGAAATATTTGTATTATCAAATATATAATTATTCTTTTTCAAAACATAATTATTTTTAACAATATCTTTCAATTGCTTATTTAATCTTTCATAATTATATCTATCAATCTTATAATTCTTTAGTGTATATCGCACTATATTTTTATAAATATAATCAATATCTTTTTCATTTTCTATTTTTTTAGTTTTATCTCTAATCCAAGTAAAATATAGTTTTCCTCTTTTTAAATCACTTTCTGTATTTAAACTTTTTCTAAATTCTCGTAATTTTTTCAAACATTTTATATAAGCATCTTTCACATAATCACTCTCCTAAAATAAAAACTTGTTGTTTTTATATTGTATCAAACATTTGTTTTAAAATCAAGTGATTTTGTAAAATTTTTTATAGTAGACTTTGGGTTGTAAACAAATAACTTTCTTAAATATTAATTATAAATTATACTCCCACAAAGTTCTAAAATTAGTTTTTTAATAATTTTAGAATTTCATGGGAGTGATTTTTGGAGCAGGTAGTGGGAATCGAACCCACGTCATTAGCTTGGAAGGCTAAGGTTCTACCATTGAACTACACCTGCAAAAAATAATTATCAGGGTTTTGGAGCAGGTAGTGGGAATCGAACCCACGTCATCAGCTTGGAAGGCTGAGGTTCTACCATTGAACTACACCTGCATTTCCCCCTGACAATTATAGATTATAAAGGTTTTTTTTCATTTTGTCAATAGATTTTTTAAAATTTCTAAAATTTTTATTTTTCCACATTTTTACAATTTATTTTTTATTGTCTACACAAGCCTTAACTAGCCCTACAAATAACGGTGCTGGTCTATTAGGTCTTGATTTTAATTCTGGATGAAATTGGCTTGCAATAAAATATGGATGTTCTTTAATTTCTATTATTTCCACTAAATTTCCATCTGGTGACGTACCGGAAACACTTAAACCTGCTTCTTCTAATTTATCCCTATAATCATTATTAAATTCATATCTATGTCTATGTCTTTCTGCTATTTCTTTTTTACTATAAACTTTATTAGCTAAGCTTGTCTCTTTTATTATACAAGGATAACTTCCGAAGCCTCATAGTTCCACCTTTTTTATTTACCTTTTTTTGTTCTTCCATAATATGTATAACTGGGTTTTTAGTTTTTTCATCAAATTCTGCTGAATTTGCATCTTTTAAACCTAATACATCTCTTGCAAATTCCACAACTGCCATTTGCATACCTAAACATATTCCTAAAAAAGGTATTTTATTTTCTCTTGCATATTTTATAGTTTCTATTTTGCCTTCTATTCCTCTTGTTCCAAAGCCTCCTGGAACTACTATTCCATCATAATCTTTTAATTTTTCACATACATTTTCACTATTTATTTTCTCCGCATCTACTAATTTAATATCTACTTTTACATGATTTTCAAACCCTGCATGATATAAACTTTCAATTACAGAAATATATGAATCTTCTAATTTTATGTATTTTCCAACAATTGCTATTTTTACTTTATTGTTTTTATCTATTTTTCTAATATTATCTATCATCTCTTGCCATTTTGAATTATCTGGAATATATCTATCTAATCTTAAATAATTACAAACCTCTCTTGCTAAACCCTCTTCTTCAAGCATAAGTGGTACTGCATATAAACAATCTGCTGTTTTATTTTGTATTACACTTGATTTTCTAACATTACAAAATAAAGATAATTTTTCTTTTACACTCTCAGGTATATCTTGTTCTGTTCTACAAACTAATATATTCGGTTTTATTCCTAAACTTTGTAATTCTTTTACAGAATGCTGAGTAGGTTTTGATTTTATTTCATTTGAACCATGTATATATGGAAGAAGAGTTACATGTATATATACAACATCTTCTGGATTTTTTTCTAACCCAACTTGCCTTATTGCTTCTAATATTGATAATCCTTCTATATCTCCAACTGTCCCACCTACTTCTGTTATTACTATATCTGTATTTGTATCTTCAAAACCATATATTTTTGATTTTATTTCATTTGTTATATGTGGTATTACTTGTACAGTTTTTCCTAAATATTCTCCTTTTCTTTCTTTTTCAATTACTGATGAATAGACCTTTCCCATTGTTACACTTGAATTATGTGTAAGATTTTCATCAATAAATCTTTCATAATGACCTAAATCTAAATCAGTTTCTGCTCCATCATCTGTTACAAATACTTCTCCATGTTCATATGGGTTCATTGTTCCTGGGTCTACATTTATATAAGGATCAAATTTTTGTATTGTTACTTTATAACCTCTGTTTTTTAACAATCTTCCAAGTGATGCTGCTGTTATTCCTTTTCCTAATCCTGATACAACTCCTCCTGTTACAAATATGTACTTTGTGTTCATTTCCTTCTCCTTCCAAAAACAAAAAAATAGATTAAAAATCCACCAAAAAATTCGGTTTTTTTTCAATCTATTATTATTTTACCATTTTTCAAATGTTTTTACAATAGTTTAATTACAAAATCCAATTTTTCTTTTTTCTTCTTTTTTTAACTCAATAGTTTTTACTACATTTTCTATGTCCATTTTATTAATATTATTTAATGCTTTGCTTTTATTTTTTATAATTCTATCTGCTTGTTCAAATTTTATTTTTTCAAATAAATTTCTTACATATCTACCATTACCAAAGTTTTCACTTTTTCTTGCTATATTAAAATTATCTATCAATATTTCTTCACATGTTTTTGATATATTATACTTTTCTTTTCTGCACATTATTTTAAATATCTTAAGTAGCTCATCTTCATTATAATCAGGAAAATTAATTGTAAATTGTATTCTACTTTCAAAACCAGGATTAAGTTCTATCAATTTTTCCATTTCATATGTATAACCTGCAAGTATTATACAAATTTCATTTCTATGGTCTTCCATTTCTTTTATTAATGTTGCTATTGCTTCATCTTCAAAACTGCCTCTTGTATCTGAAACTAAGCTATATGCCTCATCAATAAACAAAACTCCCCCAATTGCATCTTTTACTATTTTATGTACTTTTTGTGCAGTCCAACCAACATATTTGTCTACTAAATCTCTTCCATGTATTTCAACAAATTCTCCACTTTTACTTAAAATATTTTCTTCTTTAAACAATTTTCCAATTATTCTTGCTATTGTAGTTTTCCCTGTTCCTGGATTTCCCGTAAAACACATATGTAATGTAGGCAATTCTCCTCTTTCTTTATTTAGTTTTACATAATTTAATATTTTTCCCACTTGTTTTTTTACATCTGTCAACCCTATCAATAAATCTAATTCTTCTTTTGCTTTTTTATTTTCTTTCTTTCTTTGTACTTTTGCATTTGAAAGTTTTTGTTTGCTTTCTTTAAGTAATTTTTCATCAACAACTGTAATATCATCACTTTTACATTTAACTATAAATCTTGTTAATAAGTTCTTTAATTCCCAAAATGGAACATCTGCAAATTTTTTTAAATTTTGTTCTTTGCATTTTAGTCCATTTTCAATTAATTTATTTTTACAATAAGTTATTTTATCATCTAATGATATTTTCTCTATTTTCATTCTCCATGTTACTAAATTACCAAGTTCTGCATCTGTTTCTCCTTCACAGTAATTGGTATCTTCAAATATAAAAATTTTATTTTTATTCTTTTTTATAATTTTTTTCAAATTATCCATTTCGCAAGAAAAACTAAACCTCAATTTTCTTTCATTAATTACTATAATATCTTCTTCTATTCCTGATATTTTATCAAATTCGTCATTTCTTCTGTTTCCCATATATTTTTCTAAATAACATATCTTATCATTTTTTACAATATTATATTTAATAAAAATTTTTATACATACTTTTAGAAAGTCTTTTAAAATATCATAAGATGTATCATTACGTATTATAATATTATAATTTCCAAAGTTTACTTTTCCATCTTGCCTCAATTTTATATATAATATCATATCTTTTAGTACTTCTTTATTTTGGATTACTCCACATAAATTATCTAGTTCATCTAATATTTTTTCATCTTCTGCATCTAATTCATAATTTTTTAACATTTTATTTTCCCCCTCAAAAAAACTCTTATTATAATGCTTGTATTATACTGCATTACAATAAGAGTTTAAAGGTTACTGGTCACGTATTGTATATTTCTACTTTTGTTTATTTTTTGCTTTATCTATTTTCATTTTAAACTTTCTTAAGGTTTCTTCTTCGAATTTTTCTCTAAAGCTTTCATATGTATGAAGTTTTAAGGCTTTTATAAATTCTTCTAAATCATTTTCTTTCTTTTTAATACTGTTAAAAAAGTTATATAATTCTTCATATGTAACAATTTCAATTATATCTTTGCTAATTTCTTTTGCTTCATTTTGTATTTCTTTTTCTATTTCTCTTTTCTTATAATTCGGAACTAATATTAAAATTTTTATTGTTCTTTCTTTATTAATTTCTTCATTTTTAAATAATTCTTTTTCTCTTTTTTTATTGCTTCATAATATGTTGTAATTTGTGTTGTATTATCACTTTGCTTTCCATTTAAATTAGACTTTATTTTATTTTCTATTATTATAATATTATCATGACCATATGCCACCAAGTCCATTCTTCCTCTTTTTTCTTTTTTATCTTTATTATCCTTATATAATACAAATTTTTCCTTTTGTATTATATAATTATCATCTTTTTCTAATTTAATTTTATTATTTTTATTTACAAATTTTATAAAATCATTAAATATTTTATCTTTATTAAAGAAATAATATAACATGTTTGTATAAGCTGTTTCATCATTTTCTTTTCCCATTTTTTCAAAAAAACAACTTTCTTTTTCATATTCACTTTTATCTATTTCTTGTACTTTTTTTGCTTCACTTTTAACCCAATACTTATCATCTATATAGTCTTTTACTGCCTCATAGTCACTTATTTTATTTTTATTGTTTTTACTTTCTTCTTTTTCTGGAATTATATAACTTTTACAAGAAGCCCCTGGTAATTCTTTAGATTCTATTGGTATATAAATAGCATCAGTTTCTTTTATTTTTTTATTATCCGATGTTTTTACAAAATACATTTTTTTCTTTGGTCTTCTTATTTCATTCTTTACTTTGTATGTTACATAAATTGATGTACTATCACCTTGGTTATCTTTAAATATTTTTCCTACTTCTACTCCATCATATTTAATATTCTTTTTTATTTGAGCTTTATGTTCCTTTTCCCATTTTTCACAAAACTTTTTGTAATGTTCCTTCTTTTCATTTTTTTGTTTTTTTCTGAAATCTCCTAATATTTCATTTTTTAATGCTATACTTTCTACTTCCCTTAGTGCTAAAATTTCCAAAGCCGAATAATATCTATTTTTAATTTTTATAGTTTCTTTTGCTCCTGTAAGGAAAATCCATTTTACATTACTTACATGATTTTTTGATATTCCTCCATATGGCATAACATATACATAACAATCTCCATTATCATTTTTATAAAAATTTATCACTTCATGTCCAACATTATCTTTTAAATATCTTCCTGTATACATTTTATTTATTAATATTTCATTTTTCTCATTTTTTTCTTCATTATTTACTTTTTTATTACTCATATCTTTTCCCTGCACTTTTTATAATTTTTTTCATTTCTTCTCTTAAACTAAGAGGTCTTTTTACTTCTATTAAATCAATATTTCTCATAGCCCACATTCTAAATCCCATAGGATTAGTATCAACAATTAACTTAAAATATGTATCATCATTTTGTATTTTCTCAATCGTAACATTTCTTCCAAAGACATCAAATACTGTGTCTAATAACCATATATGGCATATTGCTTCTATTTCTTCTTTTTTTCCACCGAACATTTCAACAGATGATTCTGCAAATTCTTTAATTTCGCTTTTTTTCTTTTTTATATTTATTTCTTTATCTAAGATTTCTATATTTTTTATTCTATCTAATCTGTAATTATAAAATTGAGTATTTCCTTCTTTTATCCCTATTAAATAAAATTCTTGTTTTTTATATACAATAGCATATGGTGAAACAATTGGTTTACTTACTATATTTTTTTCTAATTTATTTGTAATTGCATATTTCCAATACTCAAATTTTATTTTTCTTTTTTTATATATAGCCTCTGATATATCTTCAATATTTTTTATTACTTCTGCATTTTCTGTTTTTGAGTCATTTGCATATATTTGATAATCTTTTAATTTGTCATTTTCATATATATTTTGGATATTTTTACATTTTTTTATAATATCTTTTGCAACTTGTGGTACTATATAATTTGCATAACTAAAATTATCAATTATGGCTCTTATTTCTCCTGGTTCAAAATCTGTGTCTGGGTCTCTATTTATATAATATCCTTTTTTATTTTCTTCTCTTGTACTTATATCATAATCTAATTTATATTTTAAAAGATTAATATTTCTTCTAATTGTACGTGGGTCTATTTCCACATCATATATTTCTCTTACTTTTCTTTGTATATCTGAGGCTTTTAGCATATGCTCAGAGTCACTATATTTTTTTAATACATTTAATATATAAAGGATATTTCCATTTTTTTCATACAAATCCATTTTATTCTCCTTTTTCTAGTAATGTGTTTTTAGCATAGTCTTTTTATTTTCTTTTACTACTATATTTTAATTCTTTTGTGATTAGTTTTTTAAGTAAAACATAATTATGTCAACTCCATAAATTGTAATTTATCTTTCTAGTTCATCTTTCTTTGTTCCTATATTCATTCCATTTGTTCCTTGAATTCCATCTACTTTTGTCCTATTTAAAGTTTGCGAATAATTAGTAGGTATATTATGATTTTTCTTCATTCCTAATACTGCGTCTAATTCTGCTATCATAACAGATGGATTAAGTAGAGAATCCTCACAATGTCCTTTACCTTGAAAGCATTTTATTTTAGAGTTAGGATAATTGTTCCTAATATATTCTGCTGTTTTCTTTGCCAACAATTCGTTTATTTTAGTACCATAGTAGTAGTAAATTTCTGTATTTGGAGTATCTATATCACTTGGCAATTTATAACTTCCAATTTGTCTTATATAATTAGTAATTGTCGTATCAGACATATTATCCATCATTTCTAAAAAAACATCCAACTTATCTTCAGGAATAATAGAATTAACTGCTTGTGCAACAACTCTTTTATCTCTTGCTTGTGTTTTATGAGTAAGCATAAGATATTGTTTCGTCATCATTAAAGTCATTAGTCTATTATAAGAAATTAAAGGTGAACTTTCTAAAATAACTTTATCAATATCTAATTTTTTATTTTGCCAAATTTGAGATGTTAAAACACCACCCATAGACATACCATAAATTGCAAATACATTATTTCCATAACGAGAAATAATATAATCTTCTATATCTTTTGCACTTTCTTCAAAAGAATTAAAATCTTCTTTCATATTTGGATTATGTCCTTGTAATATAGGAACTATAATATGATAGTCCTTTTTATAATGTTCAATATATTTTTCCCAAATTTGATATGGTGTTTCAAATCCGTGTATTAAAATTATTTTATCTTTTTCTTTATTTCCAAATTCTAATATTTCCAATAGTTTTACTCCTTTTAAAATTGTAATTTATCTTTCATAATCTTGCTGTAAGTCTTGTTTTTTTAATGTTTCATTCACACTATGTACAAATTCTTT